>CACZAW010000020.1 GCA_902779225.1 uncultured Ruminococcus sp.
ACATTATACCACAGTTCGCGTGACCGATGTGTTATAATTGCGCGAATTGAGAAGGAAAAGACTTGATGCCGAGATTCCAGAAAATGATTGTCCTTTTCGCCGTTTTCTTTGGGCTGACGGCGTTCGGCGCCGGCGAGCCGATGGTAAAGGGGACTTTTGTGCAGAAGAAGGTTTTGAAGGACGTTGACGTGACCTTGATAAGCACAGGGACCTGGACGTTTGAGAAGAACAGGGCGTTTACGTGGCAGACGCTTAAGCCTGTACCATCGTCTTTCACGGCGACCCCTACGAACTATACGTTCTCAGCTGGTGGACGGACGACATCTCAGCGGTTGGCGATGAAGATTGAGGATTTTGCCCAGATCTTTGAGATCAAAGAGATGAAGGCGTTCGTCGAAAAGGTGGAGACGGATACCGCGCATCCTGTCATCACGGTTGGCGATGTGGTGATCCCTTCCGGCCTCCGTATCTTCTTCAGAAATGGCGACAGTCTTGAGATATCGCTGGCGCTGTGAGGGTTGACCGTAAGGACGCAAAATGGTATCCTACTCACATTTTTAGCACTCAAAGTGTCAAATCAAGGAGAATGAAAGAATGAACATGAAGGTTATCGGCGCTGCGGCGCTGGCGGCGGCGTGTGTTGTCGGCTGCTGCAAAAAGGATGAGGTTTTGGTCATGGTAAACGGCCAGTCGCTCACCCGCTGTGCGCTTGACAAGGATGTTGCTTCGTTGATGGCGGCGCGCAAGGCCCAGATCCCTGCCGAACAAATGGAGCAGGCCAAGAAGACGTTTGAGGAGCAGCTTGCCCAGAAGTTCCTCATGGAAACGCTTCTGCTCGGTGAGGCAAAGAAACAGGGCCTTGATGCGGTGACGCCCGAGGAACTTCAGAAGAAGAAAGAAGAAATCGTCAAGGAAAGCGCCAACAGGCCTGGCGCACCGAAGAGCTTTGAAGAGTTTGCGGCGAAGGCGGAGCTGGTAAACGAAGAAACGATGGCATACGCGGTCGAGCTGATGACGACGCTGAACAAGGCTGCCCGCGACGCGATGGTCAAATACCGCGTCCGTGCCTGTACGGATGTGACGGGCTTTGCGCTGTTGGGTCATGCCTGTGAGATGGCGCTGGGCAGCGACGCGCAGATCCAAATCGACGTTGACGCGATCGATCTGATCCCCGACGCGCTGGAATTTGCGCGGATCGGCATCCTGCCGGAGGGTATGTATCGCAACCGCAGCTTTGCCGAGGCATATGTGGATCCCGGCGAGGTCGAGCTTGCCAAGCAGGATCTGCTCTACGATCCGCAGACGTCCGGCGGCCTTCTGATCGCCGTCCACCCCGACGACGCCGACGCGCTGTATGAAGAGCTGAAGGGAACGGTGCCTTCGGCACAAAAAATCGGTACAGTTAAGAAATATACCGGCGGCAAGCGGATCCGGCTGCAGTAGATCACACCTATCTCGATACAGCCGCCCCTTGACATATCAAGCGTTATACTTTAAAATGAATAACGGAAATCAAAGGCAATTCTTCACCTTTAAATTAAACAGAAAAGGAGAAAACGAATGAGTAAAAGAATCAATATCTGGGTGCTGATCACCGGCGTTCTGGTGGGCGTTGCCGCACTGGTGCTGACCGCATTCGGCAACCCTGCCAACATGGGCTTTTGCATCGCGTGCTTCCTGCGTGATATCGCCGGTGCGACAAAGCTGCATTCCGCAGGCATGGTTCAGTATGTCCGTCCCGAGATCATCGGCTTGGTGCTGGGCTCGACGATCCTTGCTCTGGCTACCGGAGAGTTCAAGCCGAAGGCAGGCTCATCCCCCGCGACGCGCTTTATCATCGGCGCCTTTGTCATGATCGGCGCGCTGGTATTCCTCGGATGCCCTCTGCGTATGGTCATCCGTATGGGCGGCGGCGATCTGAACGCTTTCATCGGCTTTGCCGGCTTTGCCGTCGGTATTCTGATTGGTATCTTCTTCCTCAAGAAGGGCTTTTCGCTCAAGCGCAGCTATCCTTCTACGCTGACGGAAGGGATCGCGATGCCCGGCCTGATGATCGGTCTGTTGGTACTGGCGATCGCAGTTCCCTCGATCTTTGCGATGTCCACAGAGGGTCCCGGCTCCAAGCACGCGCCGATGATCCTGTCGCTGATCGTAGCGATCGTGATCGGTGCGCTCGCGCAGAAATCCCGCCTCTGCATGGTGGGCGGTATGCGCGACGCGGTGATGTTCAAGGACTTCAACCTGATCGCCGGCTTCGGCGCGATCTTCCTGACCGTTCTGATCGGCAACATCATCCTCGGCAACTTCAAGGGCTTCTCGACATATAATCAGCCGATCGCTCATGAAAGCTGGCTGTGGAACCTGCTGGGCATGGCGCTGGTCGGATGGGGCAGCGTCCTTCTCGGAGGATGTCCGTTAAGACAACTGATCCTTGCAGGCGAGGGCAACGGAGATTCTGCCGTTACCGTGCTCGGCATGATCGTCGGCGCGGCGATCGCGCATAACTTCGGCTTAGCAGGAACCGCCTCCAAGCTCGCCGAAGACGGAACCTATACTCCCGGCGGTGTAGCGACAGCCGGAAAGATCGCCGTAGGTATCGGCTTTGCCGTCCTGCTGCTGATCTCTGTTTTGAACATATTGAAGAAGAAAAACAAGGAGGCAAACGCATGATTGACGCGAGAGGACTGAGCTGTCCCATGCCGGTCGTCATGGTACAGAATGAGGTCAAAAAATCTTCGCCCGACGAAGTGAAGGTTTTGGTCGACAGCAAGGTTTGCGTAGAGAACATCACCCGATTCGCAAACACCAAAAAATACGACGTAGAAGTCACCAAAAAAGACGGCGAGTTTGAACTCACCCTCAAAAAAAGATAATAAACGATGTTTTGTCCGCAGGTCAGCGCGCGTTGACCTGCGGACTTTTTTCTTTCCGTTATTTTTTATACAAAATAACGGAAAACCGCAGATTACCGATTGATTATTTTATTGACGTATGCTAAAATATATGATGAATAAGTGTAAACTAAGCGAAACACCGCAAAAACGCGTCAAAGGGCGCAAAAGGAGTAGGATCTCATGGCAGTTTTTTCCGTCAACGGCAGAACCGTTTCGGCAGAAAAAAACCAAAAGTTAATACGGTTTCTGCGTGACGAGCTGCACCTGACAAGCGTCAAGGACGGCTGCTCCGAGGGCGCGTGCGGCACCTGCCATGTCCTGATCGACGGCAAGCTGACCAAGGCGTGCATCCCGATGACGGATAAGCTGGAGGGCAAGTCTGTCCTGACCGTAGAGGGGCTGTCCGATTTTGAAAAAGAGGCGTATACCTACGCCTTCGGAAAAGCCGGAGCGGTCCAGTGCGGCTTTTGTATCCCCGGCATGATCATGGCGGCAAAGTCGTTGATCGATACGAATCCCGACCCGGACAGAGAAGAAGCCGCTTACGCCATCCGGAACAACATCTGCCGCTGTACCGGCTATGTGAAGATCATCGACGGTATCCTGCTCGCCGCAAAGATCATCCGCGAGGGAAAGATCCCGACTGAGGAGCAGGATTACGCGGTCGGCTCGCGCGTGCAGCGCATCGACGTTGCTGAAAAGGTGCAGGGCTACGGAAAATACCCCGACGATATCTATGTGGAGGGGATGTGCTACGGCAGCGCCGTGCGCAGCGCCTATCCGCGCGCCCGCGTGCTGTCGATCAGCACCGAAGAGGCTGAGAGCCTGCCCGGCGTCGTGTGCGTGCTGACGGCAGCGGATATCCCCGGCAAAAACTATGTCGGCCATATCAAAAAAGATCAGCCGACCCTGATCCCGGTAGGGGAGATCACCCACTATCTCGGCGATTCCGTCGCGCTGGTGTGCGCGAGGGACAGAGAAACGCTCGAGGCGGCAAAAAAGCTCGTCAAGGTCGAGTATGAAGTTTTGGAATCCGTTCGGAATCCCGAGGAAGCGGCAAAGGAAAATGCGCCGCTTGTATTTGAGACCGATGAAAACAACGTGCAGGCGTTCAAGCACGTTTCGCGCGGAGACGCGGACGGCGCGATCAAAAATGCAAAATATGTCCTGACGCATCATTTTGAAACCCCGTGGACGGAGCACGCCTTTTTGGAACCGGAATGCTGTGTCGCGATCCCGCTGGACAACGGAGGCGTCAAGCTGCTGACGACCGATCAAAGCGCGCATACTACGCTTCACGAGTGCGCCGAGATGCTCGGCGTCGACTATGCGCATTGTCTGGTGGAAAATCAGCTTGTCGGCGGCGGCTTCGGCGGAAAAGAGGATATGTCCGTACAGCATCACGCGGCGCTGCTCGCCTATGTCGCGAGGGTGCCGGTCAAGGTCAAGCTCAGCAGGAGTGAGTCGATCCTCGTTCATCCCAAACGCCATCCGTTCAAGATGGATTTCACCATGGGCTGTGACGAAAACGGGATCATACAGGGCGTCAAGGCGCGCGTCGTCTCCGATACCGGAGCATTCGCGTCGCTGGGAGGGCCCGTGCTGGAGCGCGCGTGTACCCATGCGGCGGGACCCTATGCCTATGAGAATTTTGAGATAGAAGGACGCGCCTACTATACCAATAACCCGCCCGCCGGAGCGTTCAGAGGCTTCGGCGTGACCCAGACCTGCTTTGCGACCGAGTCGCTGCTCAATGAGATGGCGGAGCTGGTCGGGATCTCTCCGTGGGAGATCCGCATGCGCAACGCGATCCGACCCGGCGGCGTCTTGCCGAACGGTCAGATCGTCGGCGCGGAAACCGGTCTGGTCGAGACCTTAGAGGCGGTCAAGCCGTATTATGACGAGGCGGTCAAAAACGGCGATCCCGTAGGGCTTGCCTGCGCGATGAAGAACGCGGGCGTCGGCGTCGGTCTGCCTGACTGGGGCAGGGCAAAGTTGATCGTCGAGGACGACGCGAAGGTGCATATCTATTCCGGCGCCTCTTGCATCGGACAAGGGCTCGGCACGGTGCTGACCCAGATGGTCGTGACAAATGCTCATCTGTCGCCCGACGATATCGTTTATGAGCGCAGCAATACATGGATCGCGCCCGATTCGGGCGATACCTCCGGCTCGCGTCAGACGCTGATCACCGGCGAAGCCTGCCGCAGAGCGTGCGAAAAGCTGGTCGAAGCGATGAAAGGCAAAACGCTGGCTGATCTGATCGGCTGCGAGTTCTACGGCGAGTATCTCGCCAAGACCGATCCCCTCGGTGCAGATGTGCCGAATCCCGTATCGCACGTCGCATACGGCTATGCGACTCAGATGTGCATTCTGGATAAAGAGAACGGCAGGATCAAGAAGCTGGTCGCGGCTCACGACGTCGGCAAAGCGGTCAACCCGCTGTCCGTGGAGGGACAGATCGAAGGCGGGATGGTGATGTCCATGGGTTATGCGCTGACAGAGCGTTATCCGTTCGACGATAACTGCAAGCCGACCGCGAAATTCGGAACGCTCGGGCTGTTCAGGGCGAACCAGATCCCTCCCGAGATCAAAGCGATCGTCGTGGAAAAGCCCGGACTGGATCTTGCTAACGGCGCGATCGGCATCGGCGAGATCACCTCGATCCCTACCGCACCCGCGATCGCGGAGGCGTATTATCAGCTGGACGGTCAGCGCCGCTTTACGCTGCCGCTGAATAACACGCCGTATTCACGCAAAAAATAAAAGCACAACCGATCGAATGACGGTCGTGCTCTGAATAGAACAAGATTATTCAAAATTGTCATTGCGATGCCCTTTAGGGCTGTGGCAATCTCAACCGTTGAGGTCATCCGGTGTGTCAATATCGATCAGCTCGGACGGTTCGACCTCGAATAGAACCAGCCGATCCTCGTGCCGCCCGATCACGGCTCTGCCGCCGATATCGCCGGACAGGCTGCACAGCTCGTCGAAGTAAGCCTGCGGAAACACACAGGGGTTGCCTCTTTTGCCGCCGCTGCTCATGGCGACGATGCTGTCGGGACGGGCGCGGAAAAGGTCGAGCATTTGCGAGATGCTTTCCCGATGCAGCCACGGCTGGTCGGCGACCTGATAGAGGATCCCGCTGCAGCGATCCATCAGCGCCGTTGTGCCGAGCATGACGCTGTGGCTGATCCCCCGCTCGGGATGACGGTTGATCACACAGTCAAAGCCATAGCTTTTTGCAAGCATTGCGACCTCGTCATACTGTGTGACGACGACGATACCGCAGAGCTTATCCGTCGGGATCGCGTCAAAGGCGCGCTCGATCATCGACTTTCCGTTCAGCTCGGTCAGCAGCTTGTTTTTGCCGAAGCGCACCGAATTTCCCGCGGCGAGTATCACGCAGCCGACAGAGAGCAGATCGGTTTTTATCACAGTATCACATCCTTAACAGCTACCATTTTACATAATCATTATACCCGTGTCAAGTTGCGTTATCAGCCTTCTGAGGAGGGACGGACATGAATATCGTTGGAAAAAGAGAAGCAAGGATCGACGGCTATGACAAGGCCGCCGGCAGGACAAAATACTATGAGGATCAAATGCCTGCCGATGCGCTCTATGTGCGGATCAAGCACGCAGAGAAGGCGCACGCGATCGTCAAGTCGATCGATACCTCGGCGGCGCAGGCGATCCCAGGGGTCGTCAGGGTGCTGACCTGCTTTGATGTGCCGGATATCAGCTTTCCGACCGCCGGTCACCCGTGGTCGATGGATCCGGCGCACTGCGACGTCGCGGACAGAAAACTCCTCAATACCCATGTGCGTTACTGGGGCGACGACGTCGCCGTCGTGATCGCGGATAACGAGGTCGCCGCTGCACAGGGCGTCAGAGCGCTGACGGTCGAATACGAGGAGCTGCCCTTTGTCCTCGACGTTCAGAAGGCGATGGAGGACGGCGCGCCGCAGCTGCACGAAGAATTCCCCAACAATATCCTCAAGCATACGGGAATGCGGCTCGGCGACTACGAAGCCGCCGTCAAAGAAAAGGGGCTGATCAAGGTCGAGGGTTGGTATGAGACCCCCACCGTTCAGCACTGCCATATCGAAAATCACGGCTGCTTTGCCTATGAAGAAAACGGACGCATCACCGTGGTGACGTCCACCCAGATCCCGCATATCATCCGTCGCGTCGTCGGTCAGGCGTTGGGCAGACCTTGGAGCGATATCCGCATCGTCAAGCCGTATATCGGCGGCGGCTTCGGTAACAAGCAGGACGCGCTGTATGAGCCGCTGTGTGCATGGTGCTCGACGCAGGTCGGCGGACGGTGCGTGCGCATCGACTGCTCGCGTGAAGAAACCTTTGTTTCCAACCGCGTGCGTCACGCGATCCGCTTCCATATCACGACATGGCTCAGGCAGGACGGCGTGATCGCCGCGAGAAAGGTGGAGTGCTTCTCCAATCAGGGCGCGTATGCCTCTCACGGACATTCGATCGTCGCAAAGGCGATGGGCTCCTTCCATCAGCATTATCCCTGTCCGAATATGGAGTCCGACTGCTATACCGTATACACCAACAGACCCGTCGCGGGCGCGATGCGCGGCTACGGTATGCCGCAGGCATCCTTTGCGGACGAGTCGAATATCGACGACTGCGCCCGTGCGGTCGGGATGGAGCCGATGGAGTTCCGTCGGCTGAACATCATGCCGCAGGGCTACAAGGATGATTTTTCCGGCAACGTCAATTATAATGATACCTATCGGGAATGTATGGCAAAGGGCGCGCAGATCATCGACTACGAGCGCAAGCTGAAGGAATTCGCAAACGACAGCGGCAATATCCGCCGCGGTATCGGCTTGGCGACCTTCTGGTATAACACGGCGGTCTATCCGATCGCGCTGGAGACCACCTCCAACCGGATGCAGCTCAACCTCGACGGCACGGTGACGATGCAGTGCGGCGAGACAGAGATCGGTCAGGGAGCCGATACGGTCTACGCCCAAATGACGGCGCAGGCGCTCGGGCTGAAGAGCTATCGGGACGTCCGGGTGATCTCCTGTCAGGATACCGATATCACGCCGACAGGTCTCGGCGCTTACGCATCCCGTCAGACATATGTAGCGGGCTTTTCTATCAAGCAGACAGCGCAGCTTTTGAAGGATAAAATTCTGCAATACGCCTGTGAAGCGACAGGCGTCGCGACAACCGAAATAGATATCGAGGACGGCAATATCGTCAGAAAAGACGACAGGCAGCCGATCATGAGCCTGTCGGAGCTTGCCATGACCGCGCAGTACAATCCGGTACACAGCGAACATCTGACCGCCGAGTCCACCTTTACGATCAGGAGCAACGCCTATTCCTTCGGCTGTACCTTCGCGGAGGTCGAGGTCGATATCGAGATGTGCAAGACCAAGGTCGTCAGGATCGTCAACGTTCACGACTGCGGCAGCCTGATCAATCCCGCGCTTGCCGAGGCGCAGGTGCACGGCGGTATGTCGATGGCGATCGGCTACGGCTTGAGCGAGCAGCTGATCTTTGATGAAAAAACAGGCAGACCGCTGAACAACAATCTGTTGGACTATAAGCTGTCGACCTTTATGGATCACCCGAAGCTCGAGGCGTATTTTATCGAGAATCCCGAACCGACCTCTCCCTTCGGCACCAAGGCGCTGGGAGAACCGCCGGCTTGCTCCGGCGCCCCGGCGATACGGAATGCGATCCTCAACGCGACAGGCGTCGCGATCAACCGTAATCCGATCAATCCCCATGTGCTGTTTGCCGAATTCAGCAAAGCCGGATTGATCAACGATCCGTGGAAGGAGGAGAAGTAGATCATGTATGATATGAAAGCGCTCTACGAGGCGGACAGCGTACGGCACGCGGTCGAGCTACGCCTCGAGCATCCCGAAGCCCAGATCATCGCGGGCGGCTCGGATGTGCTGGTACAGATGCGCGAGGGACGGCGCGCCGGCAAAGAGCTGATCTCGATCTATATGATCGACGAGATGCGCGGTATTTGCATCGACGCGGATGACAACATCCGTATCGGTTCCCTCACGAGCTTCTCCCATATCACCCGCGACCCGATCATTCAACAATATATCAATGTTTTGGGCGAAGCGGTCGATCAGGTCGGCTCGCCGCAGATCAGGAACATCGGCACCATCGGCGGCAATACCTGCAACGGCGTCACCTCGGCGGATTCCGCCTCCACCCTCCATGCTTATGAGGCGATCGTGGAGCTGACCGGCAAAAACGGCGTCAGACGATTGCCGATCAAGGATTTTTATATCAAAGCCGGCACCGTCGATATCCGCGCGGAGGAAGGCGAGATACAGACCGCGATCCTGATTCCCAAAGAGAGCTACGCGAATACCTTCGGTCACTATATCAAATACGGTATGCGCAACGCGATGGAGATCGCCTCGCTCGGCTGCAGCGTCAACGTCAGGCTGAGCGAGGATCAAAAAACGATCGAGCGCTGTCGAATCGCCTACGGCGTCGCGGGACCTGTTCCGATGCGCGCACCGAGCGCAGAGGCGGTCGCAAATGGCGGCAAAATATCGGAATCCTTAGTTGACGAATTTGCGCTCGCGGTGCTGAATGACATCAATCCGCGTAATTCGTGGCGCGCGAGCCGCGATTTCAGACTGCATATCGCGGTCGAGATGGCAAAGCGCTGCCTTGTCGAATCCATCAAAAAAGCCGGAGGTGAGATCGCATGAGTCAGTATAAGGTCGTTCACTGCAACATCAACGGCAAGGACGTCGAAAAGGTCGTCGACGTTCGTGCGTCGCTCACCGATATGCTCAGGAATGAGTATCATCTGACCTCTGTTAAAAAAGGCTGTGAGGTCGGCGAATGCGGCGCGTGCAACGTTCTCATCGACGGCGAGGCGTTCAACTCGTGCATTTACCTTGCCGTATGGGCGGAGGGCAAGCACATCCGAACGCTGGAGGGGCTTATGGGGCCGAACGGTGAGCTGTCGGATATCCAGCAGGCGTTTATCGATGAAACGGCGATCCAGTGCGGCTTTTGCACGCCCGGATTTATCATGACGGCGGTCGAGATCCTCGAAGCCGATACTCTGTATACCGACGACGAGCTGCGCAAGCTGCTCTCCGGTCACCTGTGCCGCTGCACGGGCTATGAAAACATCCTTAGAGCAGTCAAAAAGACCATGTATCGCAGGCAGGGCAAAGAAATCGATTTTTGACGCGATAAATCATTGACATATCCATGACGCTATGAAAAAATAAATAACGCAAATCAAGAGGAGGCTGTTCATTTGAACAACCTCCTCTTTTAATGACTGCAATTACATCTTATAAAACAGTTACAACAGCGCTTTTCTCTTTGCTTGCAGCGTGGAGCCGGCTCGGCTTGCTTTCCTCTGCGGGATAGCCGAGAGGCAGCAGAAGGACGGGCAGCTCGTTATCCGGCAGACGGAACGCTTCTTTTACATCGCTCGGTCGGAACGCGTTGACCCAGCAGGAGCCGACGCCGATATTCCATGCCGCCAGCATCATGTGATCCGCGACGATGCTGACGTCCTGGATCCCTGCTCTGTAGCCCTCCTCATACGGATTCTTCCAATCGGCGTTTTCATCAAGCGCGACGATCAGGACAACGGGAGCGTCGAATGCCGAGCGGCACAGCTCTCTGATCTTGCCGATCGCCTCTTCACTTTTCAAAACATAAATGTGCTGCGGCTGATAATTGCATCCTGTAGGTGCGAGCATCCCCGCGTCCAATATCTGATCCAATGCATCATCCGCGATCATATCAGGCTTGAATTTACGAACGGAATACCGTTCTTTGATCACTTTACTGAATTCCATATCGTTTCCTTTCTTATTCCAGTGTCCTGCATTCTTTCAGCAGGGCGATGATCGGCAAGTGCTGCGGGCAGGCAGCCTCGCACTGACCGCATTGGATGCAGTCGCGCGCTTTGCCCTTGCCCTCGGTTGCGATCTGATAGGCACCTCTGCCGCCGTCCCAATTGCCGGTCTCTTTATTTTTCACGGCGAAGATCCCGGGGATGGCGATATTTTTCGGACAGCCGCTGACGCAATACCTGCAGCCGGTACACTGGATAGAGTTATCCTTTTCCAGCTCCTTTTGTACAGCGGCGATCACCCGGTATTCGCTTTCGTTCAGCGGCTGAAAATCCTTCATGTAGGAGAGGTTGTCCTCCATCTGTTCCTCGGTAGACATTCCCGAAAGAACGGTGATGACGCCCTCGAGCGAGGCTGCGTAGCGGATGCCCCATGAGGCAGGGGAGAGATCGGGGTTCGCCTCTTTGAACAGCCGTTTGACTGCGTCGTTGGGATTCGCTAAAGCGCCGCCCTTCAGCGGTTCCATGATCGTCATGGAGACGTTGTGCCTGCGGGCGATCTCGTAGCATTCCTTTGACGCGACGCCGGGGTTGTTCCAGTCGGCGTAGTTGATCTGCAGCTGGATAAAGTCGACGTCGGGGTGCGCCGTCAGCAGTTCATCGAGCAGCATTGGATCGCCGTGAAATGAAAATCCGTAATAACGGATCAGCCCCTTTGCCTTTTGCTCGCTGACAAATTCCCAGAGATGGAAATCCTCATACTTTTTGACATTGTTGCGGCTCAGCGCATGGAGCAGATAATAGTCGAAATATCCGGCGCCGGTGCGTTCAAGGCTGGTGTAGAACTGCTGCTTTGCCTTATCCTCGGTCAAGCCGGGCATACCGGCGTTGAGCTTGGTACACAGGGTGAAGCTGTCCCGCGGATGGCGGTCGATCAGGGCTTCCTTCGTCACACGCTCGCTGTCGCCGTTGTCATAGACAAAGGCGGTGTCGAAGTAGGTGCCGCCTGCTTCGATAAAGCGGTCGACCATCTGCGATACCCTTTCGGTATCGTTGGAGCCGTCCTCGCGCTTCGGCAAACGCATCAGACCGAAGCCTAATTTAAACACTTCTTTTCCGAACCAATCAGACATGAGCTGCTCCTTTCTGCAGTTGAGCCAGACGCTCCTTCAAAGCGATATATCCTTGTTCGGGGTCGTCTGTTTCGGCGACCGCCTGTTCCATCGGACAGAGACCGTCGCCCTTGCGGTTGATGATTTTTTCGGTCAGCGTCCCGTAGGCGCAGGGGATATGACGCGCTGTCAAATACGCGTATCCCGCCTTTGACGTCACCTCGCCGTATACAGCGCGGATCCCGGATCTGACGAACAGCATCGCCGCCGCCTTACCGACGATGACGTCGGCGACGGAGTAACCGCTCAGGTCGCGTCCCTCGGCAATCAGCCGCATCATAGGCGCGATCCCCTTGCTGTCGTCGGTGAGGC
Source organism: uncultured Ruminococcus sp. (assembly GCA_902779225.1). GTDB lineage: Bacteria > Bacillota > Clostridia > Oscillospirales > Acutalibacteraceae > Ruminococcoides. The sequence continues at coordinate 12,222 of CACZAW010000020.1, forward strand.
ATTCGCCGTCCTTACACAGACAAATGCTGTGACCGTTTAGCCTTGCTTTTGCGATCTCGATATCAGTCATCATTTTTTACCAAAATCGCACGGATCGCGATGATAATGATCGGGACGAGGATCGCCTGGATCAGCAGCCCGATCCAGCCGGCGCAGATCTGTCCCCAGATCATCGGCACGGTGAAGGGAGCAAAGCTCTGGCATACCGCCACAAGTCCGAGGAACACGGCGCGTCCCGAGAGCTGTGCCAGGATCACTGCCGGAAACGCCCACAGTCCGTTTTCATAGATCCTCTTGCTGAACAGCCCCGATACAACGGCAAACACCGCAAGCTCTGCGATCATGAACGGCAGTCTTGCGAGCGCGGGCATCGGATTGCCCATCAGCGATGTGATCGCAAAGCTGACGATCGGCGACAGGACGCCGACCGAAAGCGCCCATTTCCAGCCGAGCAGACATCCGCCGATCAGCACCGGCAGATACATCGGCAGGAGCTGTACGCCGCCCGGCTGACCGAGCGCAAGATGGACGATCTGCGGCAGGATGACAGCGAGTGCGATCAGGCCCGCGGACAGCACGGCGCTAAGGGTGATCCTCTTTTGAACGGTCGTTTGTTTTTGTTCCCATACAGTTTGCAGCATGATGATCCTCCTGACTATCAAGGTTATAAAGTGATTATACAGGAATATTCATCAAGAATCAATATTTGATTCGGAATATGTCCGGGAGGTCGGTATCGAATCAAAAAATTTTCAAATTTCGGTTAATTATTCTTTCAATTGTTGCCAACTGGTAATGAAATCCGAAGATTTGTATGGTAAAATATCAGCAGAACAATCGGGTCATAGAAGGTTTATTATGGAATTTACGTTTCTTGAATTTCTGAAATATGATTATCCGTCGATCTTATTGGTTTTGGGATTGATCGTATTGATGCTTGCCAACAGAAAAAACAAGCTGCCTGCGGTGTTTACGCTGTGGATCATGACGATCATCATGGTGCTGTCGCTGTTTGTGGAGTTCGTCTGCAAATGGTCGGAGAACGATCCGTCGCTTGCGGATATCCGGTACTGGACGACGATCATCAAATACCTCATCCCGCCGACGATCCTGATGATGCAGATCATGGTGCTGGTAGAGAATAAGGTGCTGCGGTGGCTGCTGGTGATCCCGAATCTGATCAGCGCGCTTGCCGTGACGGTCGGCCCGTATGTGACAGGTCTCACGGTATTGTCTTTCAGCAAGGAATACTATTTTGTGGAGGGCCCGCTGCGGGCGTTCCCGTTCTGTGTGGCGATGTTCTATCTGTTCGTGCTGGTGATCGCCTCGCTTCGCTATTTCTACGACGTTACGTCGGGCTACAATACGATCATCATGTATCTGGCGGTTTCGACGGTAGTCTCCTGTATGATGGAGTATTTCGGCGTCGTCAGCGGTATCGTCAAGTACCTTCAGATCATCGATATCTATCTGTATTACTTCTTCCTGAACTTTGTTTATCAAACGAGGATCCGTGAAGAAAGCCTGAAAAAAGAGCTTGCGCTGACGCAAAAGGAGCTGGAGTTGTCCAATACGAATGTACGGCTCCTGCAGAGCCAGATCTCGCCGCACTTTATTTATAACGCGCTGTTTATTATCAAAGCGCTGATCTGGACGGATCAGAAAAAAGATATAGTTACCCGATTAAAAAATTATAATTGCATCATATAAAGCCCGATCATCAGTTGAGCACAGTCGCTCTCTGATGATCGGGCTTTTTTACTTGATTCAAAATTGTCATTGCGAAGCCCATTAACAGGGGTCCCCGCAACGCCCCGCGTTGTGGGGAGAGGAGTCGCGGCGGAGCGATACGAGAGTAGTCCGTTCAGGACTGCTCTCAATAAGCGCAGCCCGCGACGACG
>CACZAW010000021.1 GCA_902779225.1 uncultured Ruminococcus sp.
AAGAAGATGAACCCACATCCGCAGAAGATTCGGGATTCTGCGAGCCCGAAGACGACGGTTGCGAACCCGAAGACGCAGGCTGCGAGCCCGAAGAAGTCCCTTTTGAGCCGGAAGATTCCGTGCCGGCATTTGACGATTGGTCCTGCGAACCCGAAGAACCGCCAACGGTATCGGAAGATTCAATCGTCTCCCCTCCGGTCACGGGATCCGGACCCGAAGACGATTCATCACCACACGCCATCATCATGAGTGACAAAGCCGCTCCACAGGCTAGCATTTTTTTCATGATAGACTCCTTTTTTTATCAAAATATACGCGCTGAAACGGGCAATTGCAAGCAAATCTGCCCCTATACGCGAATAATCAGTTATTCCGTGCAGTTAATCACGCCTTTTTTGCACGAAATCGGGATGCGGAGCTTATTTCGCTAGGCACTGGGCGGCTTTCAGCGTGATGTCCATTTCCAGTTTTTTCCGGTCTTCGAAGGCCGTCTTGATCAGCGAATGGACCGTGTAGTCCTTCTTGACGGACTTGAGCATGCAGGTGCAGACTTGCTTGTCCAAATCCTTCTGCTTCAGGCATTCCTTCACGAAAGCCCCGTCCATCTCGGCAGGGAAATCTTTCGGGAGGCAGGGCTCCACCACGCCGAATCCCCATTTGGAGATATCGACGTTGCTTCCGTCAGCAGAGACGGATCCAAGAACCTTGGCCATGGCTTCCTTGTCACCGATATAGAGACGCCCCTTGAATGAGTTGTCGGTGTTCCAGATGGGGTTGGACATATACTGGTCAAAATCCTCGCGCAGCGGCCCCTGCGCTTCTTTTTTGCCGACGATCGACGCAAACGCGCTGATCCGCGGCTTATGCTCAAAGATAAATGATCCGTTACAATTCACCATACAAAAACTCCCCTTTGCGTTAGTATCCGCAAAGAGGAGCGATTCATGCGCTCAGCAATCTTCATACATATCATTACTGTGATTCTTTATGCAAAACATCCCTCAACCTATCTTACAGCGATAAGTTGAGGGAATTTTCTTATGATAGTAAGATTACAATCTCCAATAGCTGAGACCGGACACCTTCAGATCCGCTACCCGATACAGTCCTTTTACGTCGATCAGAACTCTCTGAGAGGTGGTCAGATCCGCTCGATACAACTTCTTGATATCGTCAAGCGAAAGCTGTTTGAATACATCGTGCGCGACCGCAGCGATAACACAGTCAGCGTTTTTGACGTCCTCCAGCTTTGTCAGCATGACACCGTATTCATGCATCGCGTCGCGATCACTCGCCCACGGATCGACCACGATTGGTTCGATCCCGTATTCGTTCAGGTTCTTGATAATATCGTCGACCTTGCTGTTGCGGGTATCGGGACAATTCTCCTTAAAGGTCAGTCCGAGAATGACGACCTTGGAATTCTTCGGCGCCTGTCCCGCCTTGATCATCTCTTTGACAGCGGACTCGGCGATATATTTTCCCATACTGTCGTTCACGATTCGGCCGTTAAGGATGATCTGGCTGTGATAGCCGAGCTTCTCCGCCTCATAGGTGAAGTAGTAAGGATCAACGCCGATACAGTGACCGCCCACCAAGCCGGGACGGAATCCGAGTGCATTCCACTTGGTGTTCATGCCGTCGACGACCTCATTGGTATCAATGCCCATGCGGTCAAATACCATCGCCAGCTCGTTCATGAAAGCAATATTGATGTCGCGCTGACTGTTCTCAACTACCTTGACCGCTTCAGCGGTCTTGATGGTGCTGACGGGATATGTCCCGACCTCGATGACGAGGTCATAGACCTTCTTGATGATCTCCAGGCTCTCCTCATCCATGCCGGAAACGATCTTGTGGATATTCTCAAGTCGATGCACCTTATCGCCGGGATTGATACGTTCGGGTGAGTATCCGACCTTGAAATCCACACCGCACTTTAAGCCGGACTCGCGCTCCAGGATCGGGATGCAGACGTCCTCGGTCACACCCGGATAGACCGTTGACTCATAGACTACGATCGATCCCTTCGTCAGATTGCGGCCGACGATCTCCGATGCGCCGATAACCGGACTAAGATCGGGCGTATGGTCGGTATTGACCGGCGTCGGCACCGCAACGATATGAAACTTCGCCTCCCGGAGCATGGTTTCATCCGCCGTAAACACGACGCTTGTCGCCTTGATCGCCTCATCGCCGACCTCGTTGGTGGGATCGACGCCGCTTTTATACAGCTCGATCTTTGAGGCATTGAGGTCGAATCCGATCACATCGACGCCCTTATCGGCAAACGCGACCGCGATCGGCATACCGACATAACCGAGGCCTACTAAGGACAGCTTTTCTTCATGATTGATCAGTTGATTGTACAGGTTTTGAAACATGATATATATCCTCTTTCTCAGTCTCTTCTGAACAGGTCGCGGGTGTAAACCTTCTCCTGTACATCGTCAAGCTGGCTGTCGTAACGGTTTGCGATGATGGCGTTTGAACGGGCTTTGAACTGCTCCAGATCGTTGACGACCTCGGAGCCGAAGAAGGTCGAGCCATCCTCCAGCGTCGGCTCGTAAACGATGACCGTTGCGCCCTTAGCCTTGATGCGCTTCATAACGCCCTGGATCGAGCTTTGACGGAAATTGTCGGAATTGCTCTTCATCGTCAGACGAAAAACACCGATCGTAACATTGTGCTCCGCCATGCTGTCATAGTCGCTGTTCTCGTGATAATAACCGGCTTTTTCCAGCACACGGTCGGCGATAAAGTCCTTTCGGGTGCGATTGGATTCAACGATCGCCGACATCATATTCTGCGGCACCTCGTCATAATTGGCGAGCAGCTGCTTGGTATCCTTGGGCAGGCAGTAGCCGCCGTAACCAAAGGACGGATTGTTATAATGCGCGCCGATACGCGGATCGAGGCATACGCCCTCGATGATGTCCTGCGTATCCAGCCCTTTCATCTCAGCATAGGTATCCAGCTCATTGAAGTAGCTGACACGCAGCGCAAGATAGGTATTGGCGAACAGCTTGACCGCCTCCGCCTCGGTAAAGCCCATGATACGGGTCTCGATGTCCTCCTTGATTGCGCCTTCCTGCAATAGTTTTGCAAAAGAATTCGCCGCATCTACCAAACGCTCGTTATCTTTGTCTGTACCGACGATGATGCGCGAGGGGTAGAGGTTGTCATATAGCGCCTTGCTTTCGCGCAGAAACTCCGGACTGAAGAGAATATTTTTGCTGCCGGTAATTTCGCGGATATGCTCTGTATATCCTACGGGTATGGTGCTCTTGATGACCATGATCGCTTCCGGATTATACTGCATGACCAGCCGGATGACCTTCTCGACAGCGGAGGTATCAAAGTAGTTCTTTCTGCTGTCGTAGTTGGTCGGAGCGGCGATCACGACGAAATCAGCATCTTTGTATGCGTATTCCGCGTCGAGGGTCGCTTCAAGATCCAACTCCTTTTCAACCAGATACTTTTCGATGTAATCGTCCTGGATGGGTGATTTTTTGTTATTGATCAGCTCTACCTTTTCGGGAACGATATCCACCGCCTTGACGGTGTTATGCTGTGCCAGAAGCACCGCAATAGACAAGCCGACATATCCGGTGCCCGCTACTGCAATTTTCATTTTCCTTACCTCTTTTGCATTGATCAAACTTGATAATATTCTTTATACCACTGCGCAAAACGGCGTAAGCCTTCGCGCAAGGATGTCGACGGTTTGAAGCCGAAATCGCGTTCCAGCGCCGAGGTATCGGCGTAAGTCACCGGAACGTCGCCCGGCTGCATCGGGACAAGCTTTTTATGCTCCTCGAAGTTGTAATCCCCGGGCAAAACGCCTGCGCCGACCAGCTCCTGCTGCAGGATATCGACAAAGTCGAGCAGGTTTTCGGGATTGCTGTTGCCGATGTTGTAGACAGCGTACGGGGGGAGCGGCAGTCCGTCCTCGCCTTCCATGCGCTCCGGAGCGCCGGTCATCACGCGCTTGACGCCCTCGACGATATCGTCGACATAGGTAAAATCGCGCTTACAGTTGCCGTAGTTGAAGATCTGTATGGTGTCGCCCTTTAAGAGCTTGTTGGTAAACCCGAAGTACGCCATATCGGGACGTCCCGCGGGGCCGTATACCGTGAAGAATCTCAGACCCGTAGAAGGGATATTGTAGAGCTTTGCGTAGGCGTGTGCCAACAGCTCGTTGCTCTTCTTTGTCGCGGCATAGAGAGATACCGGATTATCCACCTTATCCTCTGTTGAGAACGGCACCTTTTTATTGCCGCCGTAAACGGATGACGACGACGCATAGACCAGATGCTCTACGCCCTTAGCCCCATCGTCATAGGAGTGGCGGCACGCCTCGAGGACATTGTAAAAGCCGATGATATTGCTGTTGATATAGGCGTCGGGATTCTCGATCGAATACCGCACGCCTGCCTGCGCCGCAAGATTGACGACGATATCGGGCTTATATTCGTCAAAAATCTCGTCGATCAGCGCCTTATCCGCCAGATCGCCCTTGATGAATCTCCAGCTTATCTGCGGATTCTCACCCGCAAGCCGCGCGATCTCACCCAGTCGGTATTCCTTGAGCGCCGGATCGTAGTAGCTGTTCATATTATCCAGACCGATCAGCGTCATCGGCTCGCCGGAACGTATCAGCTCCGTCACCAGATTGGCGCCGATGAATCCCGCCGCGCCGGTGATCAATATTCGCTTGTCGGTCAATGTCAGTTGCTTTTTCATCTTCGTTCGCGACTCCTTATTTACTCAGCGCCTCTTCCGCCAGGGAAATGATGTATTTACCGTAATCCGTGGTTTCCAGCTCTTTTCCGAGCGTCAACAGCTGTTCTGCCGAAATAAAGCCGCGGCGCCACGCGATCTCTTCGATACACGAAACATAGTATCCCTGTCGCGACTGGATCGCTTCGACATATTCAGCAGCCTTCAGCATTCCCTGCGGGGTACCGGTATCGAGCCAAGCGGTGCCGCGTCCGAGCAGGCTGACCTTCAACTTGCCCATCTCCAGATACGCGTTGTTGATCGAGGTGATCTCGATCTCGCCGCGCTCCGACGGCTTGACGTTTTTGGCGATCCCGACCACGCGGTTATCGTAAAAATACAATCCCGGAACGGCAAAATTCGACTTTGGCTTTTCGGGCTTTTCCTCGATGGACAGCACGTTATAATTCTCATCGAACTCAACGACGCCAAAGGCCTTGGGTTTTTTGACGGGATAGCCGAAGACCGTCGCTCCGTCCAGATCGCGCATCGAGTGTCTCAGCACCGTCGTCATGCTGTGTCCGTAAAAGATATTGTCGCCGAGGATCAGACAGACGCTGTCGTCGCCGATAAAATCAGCGCCGAGGATAAACGCATCCGCCAGTCCGCGCGGCGTATCCTGCACCTTATAGGAAATGGAGATCCCGATCCGCGTGCCGTCGCCGAGCAGTTGCTCATACAGCGGCGTATCATCCGGGGTCGAGATGACCAACACCTCGTGGATCCCCGCAAGCAGCAGGATTGACAGCGGATAATAGATCATCGGCTTATCATACAACGGCAAAAGCTGTTTGGATACCACCTTGGTCATCGGATAAAGGCGGGTTCCTTTTCCGCCCGCTAAAATGATTCCTTTCATCTGATCGAACACCTCGCATTCATTATGATCGTCATTGCAAAGCCCATTTCGGGTACCCCAAAACGCCGTTGCGTTTTGGGGAGAGGAGACATGACGCAGCGATACGGGTGAGGTCACGCCTGACCGCGCCCAATAAGCGCAGTCCATGTCGACGACGTGGCAATCTCAACCTAAATCGATCGTCATTGCGAAGCCCGCAAGAGCTGTGGCAATCTCAACCTATTATTTAGCCTTCATACGGCTTGATGATATAGCCGCATTTCTCCATATAACCGTTCATTTTCTTGACGGTCATCCCGTCCTGATAATACCACTGCAGGAACTCGTGACCGCTGACGTCAAACTTCGCTTTTTCAAAGGTCTCTGCGGTCGGCAGGCAGAGGAACTCGGTCTCATAGGGCTTGACCTCATATTCCTTGACGCTGACCGGCTTGTCCTCCAGCAGATCGACCGTCATTGCAAGCAGATCGACGCCGGTCGCATATTTGATCAGCCGCCACATATGGCAGCCGTCCAGTCGGGGCGTGACCTCGACCAGCTTCGGCGTGCCTTCGGCATTCACGATGATCTGGAAATAAGCGGGGCCGTCGTTGATGTTGAGCTTTTTCAGCGTCCTCTGCACCAGACTCTGCACCTTTTCGCAAACGTCCGGACAGTCGGCATACTGGAACGGGATCACATGGCGGTGAATGATGCCGCCGGGCAGATCCTCCCAGACGATCCTTTTGGACGGCAGGGCGAAAATCGTTTCGCCGCCGCGGCAAAAGGTATTGACGGAGATCTCCTCTCCCTCGATGAATTCTTCAACGATGACCGCGCCCTCTCTCGAGAAGGAAAGCGATTTTTCAAAGTTTGCGCGGAATTCGTCATAGCTGTCTACGCGATAAACGCCCCTTTGACCCTGCGAGTCGGTGGGCTTCATGATCAGCGGAAAATCGACCTTCAGCTCCTCGTCCGCCGAGGTCATGCGCTGACTTTTGATATTTCCCTCAAAATCCAGCGTCAGCGTATCGCGGAGCAGGGGCTTGTTGTTGCAGATATGCGCGGTCTGTGAGGGGCAAAAATGCCTGAGTCCCAGATGCTCCGAAACGGTCAGCACGGTCGGCATCGCAACGTCCGAGCCCGCGGAATAGACATAATCCACGCCGTTTTCCTTTGCATACGCCTCGACGGCGTCGATATCGACAATATTGATCTGCGCAAAATGATCTGCGTATTGCTCGGCGACGTCACCGGAGAGATAGCTGCACGCATAGACCTCCATCCCTCTTTCCTTACAGGCGAGGATCAGATCTGCCTGCGGCATTCCGGTGCCGAGAACCAGTATTTTTTTCATATTCCTAACACTCCTATACGGTGATTCATACGACAGCGTCTGAATCAGACTTCTGAAATTAAGCCATATATGAATATAGTACCATAATCCGACGGATTTTGCAACATCAAACCGCATCAAATCATCCTTTTTCTGCGGTTCGGCAAAATCAGACCGTCCTCGTCCGAAACACCGAAAATAATTGACATTATACTGTATTTGTAGTATGATAATTAATAATGCGCAAACGGCGCAACAAGCGGTTTTACACCGATTATGATGATTCAAAAAGGGTGAGTGAAGATGGAAAAATGCGACGTTCTTTTAACATATGAGATCAAAAATAGAGAGATCGAGAACCTCTGCCTGATTAAAAGAGAGCTCGAACGCAGAGGCTATAACGTCAAGATGTGTATGCAGTACGATACCTATTTCAGTGTTCCCGAGCCGATCGAGGCAAAGGTGATCGTGATCCCCGCCTACTATCGTGACAGGGCGCGGTTCTACACCTCCTCTCACTTAGTCTCCACGAAAAAGATCGTCAATATGCGCTGGGAGCAGGTCGTCAGCAACGCCGTCAACGCGAAGGCTGACAGCCTCTATGCCATCAAGGAATGGGGGCAGGGCGCCGTCCATATCTCATGGGGACAGGATTCCTTCAACACCATGGTCAAGGAATGGGGCGTGCCTGAGGATCATGTCAAGATCTGCGGTCACGTTACCCTCGACTATATGCGCCGCGACCTAGTCAAGTATTATTACAGCCGCGAAGAGCTGTTCAAAAAATACCGTCTGCCCGCAAACGAGAAGGTTCACCTCTTCATCTCCTCTTTCTCACTGAGCGGTATGCACAAGCGCGTCATCAAGCACACGCACACCAAAAAATACTCCTATCTGACCGAGCAGTACAATAAGGCTGCCGCCGCGTCGCAGAAGGAGATCCTCAAGTGGTTCGAGGATATTCTCAACGAGACCGCAGACGACGTCATCGTCTACCGTCCCCATCCCGAGGAAAAGAACAACGCGCTGCTGCTGGATCTGCAAAAGAAGCAGCCCGACCGTTTCTTTGTCATCGGCGACGAGACCATCAAACAATGGATCCTCGCCTGCGACAGGCTCTATACATGGGCAAGCACCTCGATCGCAGAGGTATTCGCGTCCGGTAAAGGCTGCGCTGTCCTGCGTCCCGTAGAGGTTCCCCGCGATAACGAGATGACCATCTACAACAACGCGAGCACCATCAAAACCTATGCAGATTTCAAAAAGGAATTCCTCGCGGACGGCAAGCAGTCGTTCCCGATCGAGGAGAGCATCATCCGCAGCTACTATGACATCGACGAAAACAAGTATTCCTTCGAGCGCGTCTGCGATGTCATCGAGGATGTTTTGAAGGATGACAAATACACCCTCGATCAGCCCCTGAGCAATCCTTTCGGCAAATCCCCCTTCAACAAATACAAGGTCGAAAACTTTATCAAAAGAAAACTGGCAAAATCAAAGGCGATGGAAAAGGTCTACAAAAAGGATATGTTCCCCAACTCCAAATTCAGAGAGAATCTGGACGACGTCTTTTATGTCAAAAATAAGCTGAAGAACAACCATGTCACCGACGCAGAGATCGACGCGATCGTCGCTCGGATCGACAAGGCGTTAGGGTGAGTTTATGCGATTTATCATTATCGGAGCCGCGGGATTTATCGGGCACGAGCTGTCGCGCTACCTTTTGGAGCGCGGTCACGAGGTGATCGGATACGATCTTCTGCCCGAGCCGATCCACGCGATCGATCACGAAAAAATGACCTACAAGCAGCTCGGCGAAGTCAGCGCCGAGGATTACCGCGCCGCCGACTGTCTGGTGCTGCTGGCGGCTAAGCGGCCGTACAAGGAATTCTGCTTTGCCGATTATCAAAGCAACGTCGCGATCGTCGAGCAGTATTGCGCCGCCGCGATGCAGCACGGGCTGAAGAATATCGTCTTCGCCTCATCCAAGGCGGTCTACTCCGGCGAAAAAATGCCGTGGTCGGAAAGCGAGCGGACGGTTCCCTCCAGCCTTTACGGCGCGTCAAAGCTCGCCGGAGAGGATATCGGGCTGTTTTATTCCAAATACGCGGGGCTGCGCTTCAAGAGCCTGCGGTTCGCACAGATCATCGGCATGGGCGAGCGCAAGGGCTACCTGATCAACACCCTCATCGACAACGCCATCGAGAAAAAGAGCCAGACCATCTACGGCTCCGGCGAACAGACCCGCCACTACGTCTATGTCAAGGATGTCTGCGGCGCGATCCTGACCGCCGCAGGGCGCGCGGATACCTACGGCGTTTATAATATCGGCATGGATAAAGCGGTATCCAACCTCGAGCTGGCGGAATGCGTCAACAGGGTCTTTGATAACGAAGGCAATCTTTACCACGATTTCTCCAAAGAGATGGTCGGCAGCAACGACGAAATGAGCATCATACTGGCGCAAAGGGAACTCGGCTTCATCGCGCAGTATGATCTGGAAGCTACATTCAAGGATTTAGCGGCAACGGTTAACCATGGTTAAACAATTATTCAACAAATACAAATCTCTGCCCGCACCGGTCAAGGCGGCGTTCTTCTTTGTTTTTTGCGGCGCCTTCAAGGATGCGGTCGACGTCATCGTCACCCCCGTATTCACGCGTATCCTGACGGTCGAGGAATACGGACTGTTCAACGTCTATAACTCCTGGTATCAGGTACTCCGACTGATCGTATCCCTCAGCATCTACGCCGAGGGCTTCAACGTCGGCATGGCGCGCTACGGCGATGACCGCGAGGGCTTCACCTCGTCACAGCAGGGCTTGATGACGACGATGTTCCTCGTATGGGGCTCCGTCTACTTTATCTGGAAAGATACATGGAACGATATGCTGGGGCTGAACTCCACCTTGATGCTGTTCATGCTGTTCCAGATCATGTTCTCCGTCATGTATACCTTCTGGTATCAAAAAACGAAATATACTTATAAATATGTCGCGCTGACCGCCGTCACGCTGATTTACACCGTATTACAGCCGCTGCTCGGCATCCTGCTGATCAAGCTGAACACCTACGGTATCAACAACGGCGAGCTGCGCATCTATGCGGGCGTCGGCGTACAGATATTCTTCGGCTTTATCTTCTTTGTGATACAGTTTATCAAGAGCCGAAAGTTCTATTGCAAGGAATACTGGAAGTTCGCGCTGAAGACCAATATCGTCCTGCTGCCGCACTTCATGTCCCAGATCATCCTGAATCAGACGGACAAGATCATGATCAATATGTTCGAGGGCAAGGCTCCGACAGCGATCTACAGCGTAGCGCATTCGGCGGCATTTCTGATACTGGTGATCTTCACCAACCTCAACAGCGCCTTTATCCCGTGGCTGTATGAAAAGCTGAAGAAGGATAACTACGACGGCATCAAGTCTGTCATCACGGGACTTGTGCTGGTTGCCGCGACCGCGACGATCATCATCGTGATCGCCGCGCCGGAGGCGATGCTGATCCTAGCGGGCAAGGAGTATGCCGAGGGCGTATGGGTCATCCCGCCGCTGGCGTTCAGCGTGTTCCTGATCTTTATCTACACGCTGCTCGCGAACTTCGAGCTGTATTATTCCAGAAACAGCTTTGTCCTGATTGCATCCGTCGTCGGCGCGATCCTGAACATCGTTCTGAATTACTTCCTGATCCCGGTATTCGGCTTTGTCGCGGCAGGCTACACCACGGTCATCGGCTATTTTGCCATCTGTATGTGTCACGCGGTCTTTATCCACATCACCTGCAAAAAAGAGGGCTTGCAGCTAAAGGAGCTGTTCGACACCAAGGTCGTGATCCTGATCTCTGTGGTGCTCGCCGGTATCTGCGCGGTGATGATGCTGCTTTACAACACCACCTATGCGCGCTATATCATCCTGCTGGCGATCCTGATCGTGTTATTTATCAAACGTAAAACGCTGATTTCTCTGATCAAGCGATTAAAGGTGAAGAAATCGGCTGAATCTGAATAGTATATGAGGGGATAATTATGGCTTTATATTCTATCGTCGTACCGGTCTACAACTCCGAAAAGAGTCTGCCGATCCTGTACGAAAGAGTTTCCAAGGAATTTGACGAGGTCATCAAGGAGCCGTTCGAGCTGATCTTGGTCGACGACTGCTCCTCCGACAGCTCCTACCGCGTCATCAGCGAGCTGGTAGAACGCGATCCGCGCGTCAAGGGCGTTCAGCTTGCGGTCAACCACGGTCAGCAGAAGGCGGTCATGTGCGGCTTCAGCTATGTGACCGGCGACTACGCCATCACGATGGACGACGATCTGCAGCATCCGCCCGAAGAGATCCCGAAGCTGATCGAGGCGATGAACAGCTCCGAAGACGTCGACGTCGTGATCGGCGCCTACGAAACAAAAAAGCACGGTCCGATCAAGAAATTCGGTTCCAAGCTGATGGACTGGACCAGCGATATGATCTACGGCAAGCCCCATGATCTCAAGCTGACCAGCTTTCGACTGATCAAGAGATATGTGATCGATAACATGAATCAGATCTCGATCTCCAAGCCGACCATCGGTCCTCTGCTGCTGCAGACCACCAAGCGGATCGTCAACGTCACCGTCAAGCACGACAAGCGCGAATTCGGCAAAAGCGGCTATTCCTTCTTAAAGCTCGTGCGCGCGTTCTTCGACAACATGATCACCAACTCCGATATGCCGCTGAAATTCATCGGCCGCATCGGACTCATATGCTTCATCTTCAGCATCATCATGATCATCAAGTTCATTCTGGACTACTTTATCCGCGGCACCAGCCTGCAGGGCTGGACCAGTACGATCGTTCTGATCCTGTTCTTCGGCGGTATACTGATGTTTGCGATCGGTATCCTGGGCAGATATCTGACCAGCATCATGCTTGAAACGAAGAAGTATCCCAAATACCTCGTCAGAAGAGAAGATATCAAAGAAGATAAGAAATGATACAACAAGGGCGGCTCAACGAGCCGCCCTCTTATTATGTCTTCTTTTTGGTTTTCTTCTTCGGCGCGGGGAGCTCGTCGACCATCGCGGTGAACAGCCTTTCCAAAAGCTCCCTGTCCTCGATATCCTCGACCATCAGCATTTCCTTAGCGCCCTCATAGGGCAGCTCCCGCGGCGCGTCCGGCATCAGCGCCAGCGCGGATGGCGTCGGCTTGACCAAAAAGCGGTCGTCATAGATCCCGCCGATGACCTTGCCCTGATAATAAAGGATATACTCGCCCATCATCGCACGCCAGCTGACGTCCTTCAGCCCGCCGAGCTGTTCGAGAACAAAATCCAGATATGCTTTATCCGAAGCCATGTTATGCCCCCACTTTCTTTTTATGGGCTTTGAGCTTTTTCATCGCCCAGTCATAGTGCGACGACGTAACGCTGATAAAATACGAGCCGAGGTTGGAGGTTCCCACCCACGGATAGTATTTCTTTTGGAACAGCTCGTCGTCGGTGAATCCACCGATCAGCTCCAGCATTTTCCGATGCGAGCCGTCGAGCAGCTTCTTCGCGTCGTCAAGCGGCATATCCTGATGCTTTTCCCATATCTGCACATTCATCTCGCCGTAGGTTTTCCAGTTATACGGCGCCGGCAGGAAGGGGATGTTCGCGCCGGCGGTATTCTCCGCGACAAAACGCTCCATCAGCCTTTGCCATTCGTAAAGATGCACCAGAACGTCGCGCAGGTTCTTATCGCGCGCCCAGTGCGCTTCCTTTTTCTTCTCGTCGTCCGAGAAGTCAAACGGCGTATCCAGCTCTTTGTCGGACATTCCGTCGATCATCTGATTCAGCTTTGCATAGTTGTCGGCAGCCGCGGTCAACAGCTCTGCTTTTGATTTCGGTCTCGGCATAATATCTCCTCCCGATACGGATTATCTGATATCTGTATTTTACCATACCCGAAAAGTATTGTCTATACAAAAAACTCCCCTTCGTATTCACAAAGGGGAGTCGATGATTATGTTTCAGATGCTGCGGATGAGGCGCCGCCATCGTTCGCATTGCCGGAATCGCCCGCGTCAGCCGCAGAGGACGCGCTGTCGTCAGCCGATGCGCTGTCGGAGCTTTCCGAAGAAGCCGACGAGGAATCGGACGAGTCGCTGTCGGAGGAATCCGAGCTTGAGGATTCATCGTCGTCATCATCCGAGCTGTCGTCACCGGAACCTGAGCTGGGCGCCGAGTTGTAGTAGGTCGATTTCGGAAGATCCTCTTCCCTGACCTCCTTGCCGTCCTTGTAATAGGTACGCCATGCCTTGACGGAAAAGCCGTTAGAGAAGTAATCCGCGTCGGAGGTAGAGATCTTGATCTCGTCAAATTCGGGATTCTGCAGACCGTATATCTCACAGTGCAGCTCGGTGCCGTCCATCCAGCACTTCATGAAGAGCTGATAATCGAACGTGTTCTTCATCTTCAAATCGATATTGCCGTAGTCGATGGTCGCGTCGCGGCCGGCTTCGACATATACCGACGGATAATAATGGCATTCGCGCTCGACGATCTCCATGCCGCAGAGGAGTCCCGCATTATAGATCGTGGTCGACGACTGACAGATACCGCCGCCGATACCGACCTCGGAACGACCCTCTACGATAACGCCCGCAGGCATATAGCCCTTGTCGGGATCGTTGGAGTCGCCGGTACATTCATTGAACGACCAAGTTTCGTCCGGATCGATGATCGAGCTGTCGCACGCCTTGAGAGAGACGCGCATATTCTCGTTGCCGTTGTCGTTATTGGTGGAATCGGTCGAGAATTCGGAGAGCTTGACGATGTTTTCATCCAGATACTTCGCCGTCAGCTTCGGATTGACCTTCTTGACCTCAGCCTTGACTTCGCCGGCGGTCTTGTTGTCCTTAAAGACGCCCTTGATCTTTGCTTCGAGATCCTTGGGATCGATATCCTTGCCGACAACCTCTTTTTCATAGGTGAACATCTGGTCGGCGGTGGAATCAAAGGTCTTTACCTTTGCATTGACGGGAGCGGAATGGTTTTCCTTCGCGATATTCTCGGCGATCGTCTT
>CACZAW010000022.1 GCA_902779225.1 uncultured Ruminococcus sp.
GGGATCTCCGTCAGGCGGTTCGGCTCGCAGGGACAACAGCGGTCTACCGTATTGTCCATGAAGCTCAGCGAGGCGGAGCTGCTCTATGAAAAGAACGGCGAGCGTCCGGTGATCCTGCTGGATGACGTCCTTTCGGAATTAGATAACAGCCGTCAGGATTTTTTGCTGAATAAGGTCAAGGATTATCAGGTATTCGTCACCTGCTGTGAGGAAAGCAATAAGGAACAGCTGAAAAACGGCAAGGTGTTTTATATTGAAAACGGGGTGATCAAATGAAATATCTGCACCTCGGAAAAGAGACCTCGATTGAGATCAAAAATATCGTCGGGATCTTTGATATGGATACCAGCACGGTATCCAAGCATACCCGCGAATTTCTAAAGGTATGTGAAAAAGAAAACAAAATCGTCAGCGTCAGCTACGAGCTGCCGAAGTCGTATATTCTCTACGACTTTGACGGAGAATACTCGGTGTATCTGTCACCGCTGAACGCGGCGACGCTGTTAAAGAGAATGGATAGTGAAAAGGGAAGGTAAAAAACCGACCGCAGATCACTGACCACTGACAACTATAAAATGGAGTTGAAAACATGAGTCCAACAAGATGTCCGTATTGCGGAAAGAAAATATCTTACTTCAAGGCGTTTTTAATACGCAGGAGAGGCGAGTATTTTTGCAAGAAATGTAAAAAGGAATCCAATATCCATATCAAGAAAACCATCTGGCTGTTCTTTATCGTCGTGCTGCTGATGTCGCTGGCGATCATGGGATACTATATCTTCTTTACGGACAGAGAAAATCTGTGGTTCCTCTTATATGTCGCGATCCCGTTCATCATCTTTTATCTTTTCTCGCCGCTGTTTGTACGGCTGCGACCGAAGATGAAATTCCAGGATTCGCTGTATGATACTGAGATGGTCGATAACGCAAACGATCCCGATCCGACGATGCAAAAGACCGCTAAGGTCGTGCCGACCTTTGTGGACGACGTCATCCTCGGGGATGATGACTATAAGCCGGCGATCAATTCCGATATCTTCAACGCGATCAAGGAGGAGCGCAAGGTCGTCGGCGAGACCGACGGCGGCACTAAGAGCTTTGACCGCTTTGAGAATATTTCGAGCAGCAATACGTCGAGCGATACCATGCCGGTCAGCAGTCTGAAGGATATCCCGAAGAAGGAAGAAACTGCGGAGGAGCTGATCGCTACCGCAGAGATCGACAATATCCTCTCGGAGATCGAAGAAGATGTTTAAGCTGCCGGTATGTCCCCACTGCGGCACGGTCTATCGCTATAAGGATACAAAAGCGGCGATCATAAAAAAGGAAAACGAGTGTTATCATTGTCATAAGTCGTTCAGACGAAAGCTGTTTCCTTATATACTGGTCGATGTGATCATCATTATCGCTGTCAGCATTGGCTTGAATCTTTTGCTTTTGTCAAGGCTGTCGACATTCAATGTCGTGCCGCTGTTTTTGATAACGATCGCTTTATTAGTGATCGGGTATCTGTTGATACCGTTTTTTACGAAGTTTATCAAAAGTGAAGAAGAGAATAAGCTTCCCCGGAGCAAGCGCTGAAGAGTCCGCAGAAAATTAACTCTTTTAAATCGGTTGAGATTGCCACAGCCTTAAAAGGCTTCGCAATGACAATTTATATAAAAAGAAGAAATGAGATATTCCCTGTCAGCGGGATTGCCGTCAGGCTGAAGCCGCTCGCAATATCTGCGGGAGGAAAGAAGAAAACGGAGGTTTTGAGGTTGGAGAACAAAGACGAAAAAGTAATGAAGGTAGAAGAAGCTGTCGAAGAATTGTTGGAAAGAGCGAATACGCCGATCGAAGGCGAGGAGCTTCAAACTGTCGATATTGAAGACGATGAAAAAATGACAAAGGTCGAAGGAGAATACGGCGCGGACGAGATCCAGGTATTGGAAGGTCTGGAAGCGGTCAGAAAGCGCCCCGGTATGTATATCGGCTCGACCGGCGAGCGCGGTCTTCATCATCTGGTATATGAGATCGTGGATAACTCGATCGACGAAGCGCTGGCGGGCTATTGCGATAAGATCGACGTCAGCATCCTGCCCGGCGAGATCATCCGCGTCAAGGACGACGGTCGCGGCATCCCGGTCGGTATCAACTCCAAGATGGGTCTGCCGGCGGTCACGGTCGTCTTTACCGTGCTGCACGCGGGCGGCAAGTTCGGCGGCGGCGGCTACAAAGTCTCCGGCGGTCTGCACGGCGTCGGCGCATCGGTCGTCAACGCACTGTCCGAATGGCTGGAGGTTCGCGTCTGTGACGGCGAAAATATTTATTACCAGCGTTATGAGCGCGGCAAGATCATGAGCGAGCTGGAGATCATCGGTCAGTCGACAAAGAAAGGCACCGAGGTGCGTTTTAAGGCGGACAAAGAGATCTTTAAGGACACCGACGTTTATGATTATAATACCCTCGCAAAACGACTGAGAGAACAGGCGTTCCTCAACGCGGGCGTCAATATCGAATTGAAGGACGAAAGAGATCCGGAAAAAATCATCGACAAAACCTTCTTCTATGAGGGCGGTATCCGGGAATTCGTCAATTATATACATAAAAAGAAGGGCTACACACCCATCCACGACGAGGTCATTTACCTCAGAACAGCGAATATGGAGAACACCTGCGAGGTCGAGATCGCGATGCAGTATAACGACAGTTATAACAACGACATCCGCTCCTTCGCGAACAATATCCATACCACCGACGGCGGTACGCATGAGGAAGGCTTCCGCAGAGCGCTGCCGCGCGTGATGAACAATTACGCCGTTAAGTTCAATAAGATCAAAGATAAGGATAAAGACCTCAAGCTGGAGTTTGAGGATTACAAAGAGGGTCTGACGGCGATCATCTCGGTCAAGATCACCGAGGCGCAGTTTGAGGGTCAGACCAAGGAATCCGCATCGCTGCCCGGCAAGCTCGCCGACTGTCAGTCTAAGGACAGAAGCGAGACCGAGATCTATATCGTAGAGGGTGACTCTGCGGGCGGCTCGGCAAAGCAGGGACGCGACAGAAAATTTCAGGCGATCCTGCCGCTGTGGGGCAAGATGCTGAACGTAGAAAAGGCACGCCTCGACAAGGTTTACGGCAACGATAAGCTGACGCCGATCATCACTGCCCTTGGCGCGGGTATCGGCGAGGAATTCGACAGCGAAAAGCTCAGATATGATAAAATCATCATCATGGCGGATGCGGATGTCGACGGCTCACATATCCGCACGCTGCTGCTCACCTTCTTCTTCCGCTATATGCGCCCGTTGATCGAAGAGGGTCATGTCTATATCGCACAGCCGCCGCTGTACCGGATCTCAAAGGGCAAGGATAATCACCGCTATGCCTATACCGATCAGGAAAGGGACGAGATCCTCGCCTCGATCGAGGGAAAGACCACGATCCAGCGGTACAAGGGTCTCGGTGAAATGGACCCCGAACAGCTGTGGGAAACCACGATGAATCCCGAAACCAGAACCATGCTGCGGGTAGAGCTTTCCGACGCGCAGGAGGCGGACGAGACCTTCTCGATCCTCATGGGCGATCAGGTCGAACCGCGCAGAGAGTTCATCGAACAGAACGCGAAGTATGTACAGAACCTGGATGTATAGTGAAAAATTAGGAATTAGGAGTTAGAAATTGGAATAATGGGTGGGCTCTGCCCACACCCGATGGTTGAGAATATTAACTCCTTTTTGTGGGATTACCGCAAAATAGATTTGAGGTGTCAATTTTGGATAACGAGAATAAGAATTTGAACGAAAATACGGAAAACGAGGAGAACTTTGAAGCGGCGTATGAGGATATGATGGAGCATACCGAATTCAGCTCCGGTAAGGTCATCGACGTCGATATCAACCGCGAGATGCGCAAATCGTTCCTCGATTATTCGATGAGCGTTATCGTAGCGCGCGCACTGCCGGACGTTCGCGACGGATTAAAGCCCGTTCACAGACGTATCCTCTACTGTATGTACGAGAACGGCATCACCGCCTCGAAGCCGCACAGAAAATGCGCGTATACCGTCGGTGAAGTGCTGGGTAAATATCATCCCCACGGCGACGCATCCGTCTATGACGCGATGGTGCGACTGGCGCAGGATTTCTCGATGCGCTATATGCTGGTGGACGGTCACGGCAACTTCGGTTCCATCGACGGCGACCCGCCTGCGGCTTACCGTTATACCGAGTCGAGAATGAGCAAGATCTCCGCGGAGATGCTCGCGGATATCGATAAGGAGACCGTCGACTTCATGCCGACCTTTGACGACGTCTTAGAGGAGCCGACGGTGCTGCCGTCGCGTTTTCCGAATCTGCTCGTCAACGGCAGCAACGGTATTGCGGTCGGTATGGCGACCAACATCCCGCCGCATAACCTCGGTGAGACCATCGACGCGATGTGTATGCTTATCGACAATCCCGATGCGGAGATCGCCGATATCATGGAATGTATGCCGGGTCCGGACTTCCCGACCGGCGGCTTGATCATGGGTCGTTCGGGCATCCGCGCGGCGTATGCGACCGGCCGCGGCAAGATCGTCGTCAGAGCAAAGACGGAGATCGTCGAGACCAAGAACGGACGCTTTAAGATCATCGTATCCGAGTTGCCGTATGCGGTCAACAAGGCGCGCCTGATCGAAAATATTGCGAATCTTGTCAAGGATAAGCGTCTGGAGGGTATCTCCAACATCGAGGATCACTCCGACCGCAACGGTATGCATATCGAGATCGACGTCAAGCGTGAGGCGTCGGCACAGGTCGTTTTGAATCACCTCTTTATGATGACCCAGCTGCAGACCACCTTCGGCGCGATCATGCTTAGCATCGTGAACGGCGAGCCGAAGATCCTGACCCTCAAAGAGATGCTGCAGTGCTACATCGATCATCAGGCACAGGTCATCGAGCGCCGCACGATCTTTGATCTTCGCAAGGCGAAGGAAAGAATGCACATCTTAGAGGGCTTGAAGATCGCCATCGACTTTATCGACGAGGTCATCGCCATCATCCGCAAGAGCAAGGATCAGGCGGCGGCTAAATTAGCATTGAGCGAGCGGTTCGGTCTGGACGATATCCAGGCGCAGGCGATCGTCAGTATGCGTCTCGGTCAGCTGACCAATATGGAGCGCAACAAGATCGAGGATGAGATCGCCGCCCTCGGCGAAAAAATCAAAGAATATAACGAGATCCTTGAAAACGAGACAAGACGTCTTGAGATCGTCAAGGAAGAGGCGATCGAGATCCGCAACAAGTATGCCGATCCCAGACGCACCGAGATATGCGCGATCTCCGGCGAGGTGGATATCGAGGATCTGATCCCGCAGGAGGACTGCGTCGTCACCATGACGAAGTTCGGATATATCAAGCGTATGCCGCACGATACCTACAAGCTGCAAAAGCGCGGAGGCAGAGGCATCGCGGGCATGACCAGACGCGACGAGGACGTTGCGACGACGATGATGATCTCGAACTCGCACGACTACAACCTGTTCTTTACCTCGACGGGCCGCGTCTTCCGTCTGAAATGCTATGAGATCCCGGAGAGCACCAGACAGAGCAAGGGTATCCATATCGCGAACCTTTTGGCGCTCGACGGCGATAAGGATGAAAAAGTCACCTCCGTCATCAAGGTACCTGCCTTTGAGGAGGATAAATATCTGATCATGGTCACCCGCAAGGGTATCATCAAGCGTATCGCGCTGAATGCGTACAACACTGCACGCAAGGGCGGATTGATCGCGCTGGATATCAATGAGGGCGACGAGCTGGCTTGGGTCAAGATGACCACCGGCAACGATGAAGTGATCATCGCCACCAAGAAGGGTATGGCTATCCGCTTTAAGGAGACCGACGTCCGTCCGATGGGTCGTCTGGCGCGCGGCGTCAAGGCGATGAAGCTCAAAGAGGACGACGAAATCGTCGGCATGAGCATCATCGAAGAAGGCAAGCTGATCCTGACCGTTTCCGAGACCGGTTACGGCAGACTGTCCTCTCCCGAGGATTATCGCCTGCAAAACAGAGGCGGTAAGGGCTTGACCAACTATCATGTCAACAAGTACGGCGATGTTGCCGCCCTGTCGGTCGTATCGCCCGACGACGATCTGATCCTGATCTCCGAGTCCGGCGTTATCATCCGTATCCTCGCAAGCACCGTGCGTATTTGTGCGCGTCCGTCCAAGGGCGTTACCGTCATGAAGATCAAGGACGACAATAAGGTCGTAACGGTCGCGGATGTTCCGCATGAGGAGGAAGAGCTCTCACAAGACGGTGAAGCGGAAGCTCAGACCGAAACTGCGGAAAGCACAGATGAAGCATAAAGCGTTCGTATGGGGCTTATCGGCGCTGATCCTGACAGCGGCAATACTGCTTTGCTCCTGTCAGGACCATCCTACGCTGAAGCCCGTCAATACGACGACAGAAGAATCGGAGAACAGCTTCGGCGCAAGATGCACCTTTACGCTCAAAGAGTTCACCGAAGCCTCGGCGGATGCATTTGCGGATTTAGGGATATCGCTCAAAGACGACGGATGGCAGACCATCAACGTCGGCTTGATCGACGATAACGGCGTAAAATACAGCTCGTACTATCAGCACGCCGGAGAGATAACCTTTACCGCCGCAGTTGAATATGACAGCCAAAAGGTGATGAATATCGGATGCGGCTGTGAAACGAAAAAGTTGGAGGCTCCGGCTTTTCGCAAAAAGCTGCTGAAAAGCGCCGCCGTGACCGCGCAAACGATCGGCGGATATGCGGCGGACAGCACGATGTTTTTCGAGGCTGTCTTTAGCTGGCTGTCGGAATGTGATAACGACGCCCTGTATTACGGAAATTCGTTATTGATCAAAAGCGTCGATCAAAAAACAACGGTGTTGATGACCGCGCCCTGCAGCGAAGAGGTCAGAGAAAAAAACCGTTACCGAAAAATCAGCGATTGAGATCGCAGCACCGCAAAGGACTTTTCAAAAACCATATTAAATACTAGGGATCGAGGTACCGAAATGGATAAAAAAAGAGTTTCCGTGTTTGTCGCGGGTCAACAGTTTACCATCTTAACCGACGAGGACGAAAAATACGTCATAGACGTTGCGGCGAAGATCGACGCGCGGATCGCCTCACTGAGCTTCGGTCAGAATATGACCCGTGAGCGCGCGGCGGTACTGACAGCGATGGATTTTGCAGACGATAACGAGCAGGATAAGCGCGCGCTGACAGAGATCAGGGAGCAGATCAAGGATTATGTGACGGAGATCTCCCGCCTGAGCGAAGAAAACGCCGCCTTGAGCGAAGAGCTCAAACAGTTCAAGCAGCAGCAAGAACAGAAGACCGAGGAAAAATCCGAGCTGGATGCACAGATCAAACAGCTCAATGATAAAGTTGCGCAGCTCGGCGATGAAAACACCGCGTTGCAAGAGGAAAACCGTCAGCTCAAAAGCAAGATCGACGCGCTGAAAGAAGCGGAAAGCGATCGTGCTGCCGACGATAAGGAAAAAGAAGCGCTCAAAGAACAGCTCCGCGCCTTGCAGAAGGAGCTTGAGGCGGCTAAAGAAGAAGCGGCTGTAAAAGCAGCGCCTGTCGCTCAGGAGGCTCCCGCCGAAAAAGATACCTTTTCCGCAGAGGACGATCTGTTTTTCGACGTTCCCGAAAAGCCGGCAGTAAAGCCGCAAAAGGATAAGAAAAACAAGCATGAACATCAGCATGTCAACCCCTATAAGCAGCAGTTCATGCAGAAGAAAAACGACCAAAAGGGCTATACGCAGCAAAGACAGTATTCGCTCTTTGACGACAATGAATAAAATTGAGATATTGGCTCCCGCCGGAGGGATGGACAGCGTTATCGCCGCCGTAAGGTGCGGTGCGGACGCTGTCTATATCGGTGCAAAGAGCTTTTCCGCCCGTGCCTCGGCGCGGGGTGGCGGTGCATCTGGCGCTGAACACCCTGATCTTCGACGACGAGATGCAGGAGGCGTTAACGCTTGCAAAAACCGCCGCAAGGGCGGATATCGACGCGCTGATCGTGCAGGATATCGGGCTGGCGAAGCTGATCAAAAAAGCGATCCCCGACCTGCCGCTGCACGCTTCGACCCAGATGACGGTGCATACGCCGTACGGCGCTAAGGCGCTGTATGAAATGGGATTTTCCCGCGTTGTGGTCTCGCGCGAGCTGTCGCTCGACGAGATCAAAGAGATCCGGGAGTTCTGCCCCGAGGTAGAGCTGGAAGCCTTTGTCCACGGGGCGCTGTGTATGTGCGTGTCGGGACAATGTTATTTCTCGGCGATGCTCGGCGGGCGCTCCGCTAACCGCGGGATGTGCGCCCAACCGTGCAGACTGCCGATGCACTATATGGATAACGATCACGCGCTGAGCCTGAAGGATAACGGCAGCCTGCTGTGGCTCAGAGAGCTGCAAAAAATCGGCGTCGCGAGCGCGAAGATCGAAGGACGGATGAAACGTCCAGAGTATGTCGCCGCCGCGACCGCCGCCGCAAAACAAGCGCGCGACAGGGGAGAGATCAGCCCCGAAACACAGGAAAAGCTGCGGTCGGTGTTTTCACGCACCGGCTTTACCGACGGATATCTGCGCGGCGAGATCGGCAGGGAAATGTTCGGTTATCGGCGCAAGGACGACGTCGTGACCGCCGACAGTCAGCTGCTCAAAGAGATCCGCGCATCATATAAGGATGAGGCGCAGTGCGTGCCGATCCGCTTTCACCTGACCGTCAGGGCAGGGGAGAGGATGACGCTGTCCGCCGATGACGGCGAGCGGATCGTCACGGTACAAAGCGCAGATTTTGCCGAAAAAGCGAAAAAGCTGCCGCTTTCCGTCGAACGCGCGGAACAGAGCTTGAGAAAAACCGGCAGCACGCCGTATGCGGTCGATGCGATTACCGCCGACTTGGACGGGATCGCCGCCTGCTCCGCCGCCGCGCTGAATGCACTCAGGCGCGAGGCGAATGATTTTGATATAGAAACAGAACGCGTAAAAGAAACCGATGATCAGACGATCGATTGGATATGCGCAAAGGAATTGGAGATTCCCGCCGCGTTGAAAGGGCGTCTTGCCTTTATCGGCTCAGACGGCTTGACTGACGACAGACGAATCAAAGAAATGCTGACAGACGGTTGGCGGCTCGGCGTAGAGTCGCCGCGCGTGATGTTCGGTAATGAAAAGCAGATCTATGACCGACTGAAAGCGCTTCGCTCTCTTGGCGTGACCGATTTGCTGGCGCATAATATCGCCGCCGCTGCCATCGGCAAAGAGCTGGGATACACCCTCCATGCGGGGTTCGGAATGAATCTCGCGAACAGTTTGAGTCTGAGTTGGGCGAAGGAATACGGCTTCGTCGATGCGGAGATCTCGGTCGAGCTGGAGCTAAGACAGATCGAAAAGCTGCGCAAAGCGATACCGATCGGAGTGATCCGATACGGATATTTTCCGCTGATGATCAGCCGTAACGCGCCGGCGGGCGAGAATCAATCCTGCAAAAGTGAGCAATTTTTGCAGGATAGAAAGAATGAACGCTTCCGCGTCGTCACCCGCGACAGGTATGCGGAGATCCTGAACTGTGTGCCGATATTCTTGCCGCAGGAGAAATATAAGACGGAAGGGCAGATTTTTAACATCCTTCGCTTTTCTGTGGAAAACTCTGTGGATAACAAGGAAAAAATCCTTGAAAAAATAAGGGAAAATCATGGATTCGAGCGTTTTACCCACGGTTTGTATACCAGGGGCGTTAAAAATTTCACAATCTTTTAAGGAATTATTTTAAGGAAAAAAGCATTTTTCCGATATGAAATTAAGCGAAAAACAACCAAAAATTGGTTATGATTTATCAGAATTATCCGATTTTATATTTGCAGGAAACAACATGATTTTGCAGGGAGGGCGACATGAGCGTCATTAAAATCAAAAAATTGAGAGAAAACGCAAAGATCCCCTTTCGCGCAACGCCCGGTTCGGCGGGGATGGATCTGTACGCCTGCATCGACGAGCCGATGTTGATCGAGCCGCAGAAGATCGCGGTGATCCCGACCGGGATCGCGGTCGAACTGGAAAGCCCGGAGTATGTCGCGCTGATCTATGCGCGGTCGGGTCTCGCCATCAAGCACGGGATCGCGCCCGCCAACTGCGTCGGCGTGGTGGACAGCGACTATCGAGGCGAGGTTTGCGTCGGGCTGGTGAATCAGACGGATGAACCGTTCACCGTTCAGCCGCAGGACAGAATCGCCCAAATGGTGATCGCGCCGGTAGAGCTGCCCCGGATCGAGGTCGTCGATGAGCTCGGCGGGACCGAGCGCGGCGCAGGCGGTTTCGGTTCGACCGGTATGTAGCGTCTGATTAATATTGTATACTAGCCACTAACCACTGACCACTGATCACTGATCACTATTATTTACACTGACTTAACATATTTGACAGGATATTACTTACAATAGTATTTGTATATTTACGTTTCAAAAACAGAAAGGGGAAAGCGATGTTTTCGAAAGATATAGGCATTGACCTCGGCACCGCGAACACACTGGTCTACATGAAAGGAAAGGGCGTCGTCATGCGCGAGCCGTCCGTCGTCGCGGTCGATATCAAGCGCGATATGGTGCTTGCCGTCGGCAGAGAAGCGAAGGAGATGATCGGCCGCACGCCCGGCTCCATCGTTGCGATCCGTCCCTTGAAGGACGGCGTGATCGCCGACTTTGAGATCACGGCGACGATGCTGAAATACTTTATCAAGAGCGTGATCAGGAGCGGGCTGTTCAGCCGCCCGCGCATCATCATTTGTATTCCCTCGGGCGTGACAGAGGTCGAGCGCAACGCCGTTGAGGACGCGGCGCGTCAGGCAGGCGGCAAGAATGTCGAGCTGATCGAGGAGCCGATGGCTGCGGCGATCGGCGCAGGGCTGCCGGTAGATTCGCCGATGGGCAATATGGTCGTCGATATCGGCGGCGGCACCAGTGAGGTCGGCATCGTATCGCTCGGCGACATCGTCGCGTCGTGCTCGGTCAGAGTGGCGGGCGATAAATTCGACGAGGCGATCATCACCTATATCAAGAAAAAGTATAATCTGCTGATCGGCGAACGCACCGCCGAGGATATCAAGATCGATATCGGCTCCGCTTATCCTTATGAGAACGAGGGTTCAGTCATGGTCAAGGGCAGAAACCTTGTCGACGGTCTGCCGAAGAACATCCGCATCACGGCGGCAGAGGTGCGCGAGGCGCTCAAGGATCCGCTGATGACCATCGTCGACGCGATCCTCGATACGCTGGAGAAATCACCGCCTGAGCTTTCGGCAGACATCATCGACAACGGTATCATGCTCACGGGCGGCGGCGCGCTGCTCAGGGGCATGGACAAGCTGGTCGAGGAACAGACCGGTATGCCGGTCAGGATCGCGGAAAGACCGCTTGACTGCGTCGTCGACGGCGCGGGAATGCGGCTCGACCCGAATTTCAAGGCGAATACGAGAAGAAAGAAGAAGGAATAACACCGCGCAATGATCGCCTTGCGAAAGGATAAAAGGGAAACATGAAGGAACTATGGGAAAGCGGTAAAATCAAAATATTTTTGTCGGTACTGCTGGTGCTGGTGATGCTGAGTCTGTTCACCCGCAACGTCGAAAACAATGTTGTTTCGTCGTCGGTGAACACGCTGACCTATGGACTTTCGAAGGTTTCCGCAGCCGCCAAGGACAAGCATACCGACGGCATGAGCTACGACGAGCTGAAGGAAGAATACGACGCTTTATATAAAGCGAACCGTGAGCTGCGCGCGCGGCTGGTGGACTACTACGACGTCAAAGAGGAAAACGCGCGTCTGTGGAAGTTCTATGAGCTGAAAAAAGAGCATAAGGACTATCAGTTCGTGCCTGCGACGGCGCTCAGGCGCGACAGCAACGACGAATTCTACTCGTTCACCATCGACAAGGGCACCTCGTCCGATATCAGTACGGGCGATCCCGTGATGGGCGAAAACGGGCTGATCGGCTATATCTCCGAGGCGGACGCGAATACGGCAAGGGTGGCGACGATCCTGTCGCCGCAAGCCGGTATCGGCGCCGTAGATAAGGCGACCAAGGATACCGGCATCATCACCGGCTCGGCGAAGTTCGCGGACAAAAACCGCACGATGTTCGCAAAGCTGAAATCAGAACATAAAGTGAAAAAGGGTGATATCATCACCACGACAGGCGTCAGCGGCATCTATCCGAAAAACCTGATCATCGGCGAGGTCGAGGATATCGGCTACGATACCTATGATACCTCTTACTACGCGCTGGTGAAGCCCTATGAGGATATCCGCAAAATCAAAGACGTCGCGGTGATCACCAGCTTTGACGGTCAGGGCGAGATATTGAGGAGTACAAAATAATGAACGAAAGAGCTACCGGCTTTGTCCGCTACTTAGCCTACGCGATGGAGATCATCCTGCTGTACGTCCTCGGCTCGACGCCCGGCCTGCTGCCGGAGATCTTCGGCGCGAAGCCTACGCTGCTGTTATGTGTTGCGCTGACAGCGGCGATTTTTGAACGCGAGATCCCCGCGATGATCATCGGGATCGTCTGCGGCGTGCTGATCGATCTCGGCCATTCCAACAGCATCGGCCTGTTTACCATCGGGCTGGCGATCATCTGCTTCATCGTCGGCTACGCCGCCAACAATCTTGTGGTGGCAAAATTCACGACCTTCCTGCTGTATGCGTTCGTTACGGTAGGCGGGTTGTTTATGCTGTATTACCTGTTCGGCTTTGTCTGGGCGGGCGTCAGCGATCATTGGGATTATTTTATGAACCATCTGCTCTCGCGGATGGTGCAGACCTTTCTTCTATCCATCCCGATCTATTTTTTGAACCGGTTCATTTATCATATGCTGGGTACGGATGAATAGAGGGAAGAGAGAAACGATCATTTTTGAAAGGAGGTCAACATGGACAGCTCAAAAAAGAACCGCAAAAAGCAACTGAAAAAGCAGGATCGGATCGTAGATAATCTGGTCAGCAGGGCGAAGAGTGCGCCGTCGGTCGAAAATGATCCGACCTATGATAAGATCAGCGCGATCAACAGCCGCAGTACGCTCAACGAGATGAACAACGCGAAGAAAAAGAAATCCCGAAAAAGAGAACATATCGCGCCGCGTGCGCTGATTTGTCTTGTTCTGGTCGTTGTGATATTCGCGCTGTTTGCCGTCAGGCTCTTTGACTGGCAGATCGTACACGGCGAAGATTATAAAAAGCTGTCCCTCGCTTCGACCTCCTATAACGTGACCTCGCAGGGTACGCGCGGCGAGATCCTCGACGTCAAGGGGAATCCGCTCGCGGTCAACGAGACCTCGTATCAGGTCGTCGTGAATCGGATCTATTTAAGAGACAATGAGATCAACGACGTCATCGTCAAGCTCATCGGGATCATGGATCAATGCGGCGCCGCATACATCGACGAGCTGCCGATCTCTCTGACGAACGGCGAATACCTCTTTGACGAGGGCAGCGCGGGCGACGTCGAATACATCGAATCGGAAGCCATGCTGAATAAAGAAGGGCTGTCCGCCGCTGAGATCATCAAGGGGCTTGCCGAACGCTATCAGGTCGAGAATATCTCCGATCCGGCGCTGCTCAGAGCGGTCGTGTCGGTGCGCTATAATATGGAAAAGCGCGGTTTTTCCTACGAGCAGGTCTATGTCTTTGCCGATAAGGTCGACAGCAACGTCGTCGCGGTGGTATCGGAAAGCACCCAGACGAACCCTGCCGTAGAGATCCGCACAACCAACAAAAGGATCATCAAAAACGGAACACTGATCCCGCACATCCTCGGCGTTGTCGGATCGATCAACGAGGAAGAATACGAGGAGCTGAAGGATAAGGGCTACCAGCTCAACGATACCATCGGCAAATTCGGCGTTGAAGCGGGACTCGAAAGCTATCTGCGCGGTGAAGCGGGCGAAAAAACCATCACCAAGGACGCGGACGGCAACATCGTCAGCGAAAAGGAGACCGTCAAGGCGAAGCCCGGCGACACCGTCTATCTGACCATCAATCCCGATATCCAGGAAGTGACCAACTACTCGCTGGCAGAAAACGTCAAGGCGGCTAAGGCGGCGGGTGAGCAAGAGGTCAAGGCGGCAAAAGCCGCAAAAGCTAAGCAGCAGTCGAATCTGGGCGAGGACTGTATCGCGGGAGCGGCGGTCATGCTGGATCTGCGTGATTTTTCCGTGATCGCGGCGTCCTCTTATCCGGGATACGACATATCAAAGTATTATGATCCCGACTATTCGGCGTATCTGTTCAACAATAAAACCTCGCCGATGTTCGACCGCGCGTTCAACGGCGCGTTCGCGCCCGGCTCGTCCTATAAGCCGTGTACCGCTGCGGCGGCGCTGCAGGAGGGCTTGATCACCGAGGATACCGAGATCAACTGTACCGGCGTTTATGATTACTACAAGGACGACGTCGTCAGATGTATGCACGTTCACGGAACGGTCAACATGATCGACGCGATGGCGGGCTCATGCAACTATTATTTTGCCGAGGTCGGCAGAAGGATCGGCATCACGACCATGTATCTGTATGCAGAAAAGCTCGGACTGGGCGTCAAGACAGGCTTGGAGGTCAGCGAGAACACCGGCTTCCTCGCCGGCAGAGATTCGACCACCTGGTATGAGGGCAATACCGTTCAGGCGGCGATCGGTCAGAGCGACAACACCTTTACGCCCGTGCAGCTCGCAACCTATGTCGCGACCATCGCCAATAACGGCGTGAGATACAAAACGCATCTGGTGCGCAAGATCGTCAACTACGAGCGCAATAAAACCGTGCTGTTCAATAATCCCGAAAAACCGACCGTCGTCGCTACGACCGGTATCTCAAAGGAGAATATCGATAAGGTCAAGCGATCCATGCGCGAGGTCTTGAAGTCCGGTACGGCAGAGGACACCGCCGGTAAATATCCGATGGAATACGCCGGCAAGACCGGCACTGCGGAAAACGCCGGCTCGGACCATGTCACCTTTATCTGCTTTGCGCCGTACGATAAACCTAAGGTCGCGATCGCGGTGATCCTTGAGCACGGCGCAAAAAGCCGCTATGCCCAGTATACCGCGATGGATATGATGGACGCGTATTTCAACGGCAAAAAGCTCGCGGACGTCAAAAAGAGCAGATGGGGAAAATAGAATACGATCGGCAAACGAAGATCAGATAGAAAAACGGCTTGAAAAAGCCGTTTTTATCTATTATTACTAATTTTTTCGGAAATTATTCTACACTGAAACACGGCGGTGTAACTTGCCCTTTTCATCATTATGTGGTAAAATATCCTTAAGAATACGGATAAAAACTGTGCAATTTAGAACATAATATGAGTAAAGTAATCGTTGTTGCCTCGGGCAAGGGCGGTACCGGCAAGACGACTGTCTGTGCCGGTCTTGCGGTCGCCCTGGCAAAAAACAATCAAAAAGTATTGATCATGGACTGCGACAGCGGGATGCGCGGCGTCGATATGGTGCTGGGGATCTCGGACAAGCTGGTCTATGATATTTCGGATATCGTCAGCGGCGGCTGTGAATATTCCGACGCGGTCTATCGCGTATCGCCGGATCTGCAGCTTTTTTGTGTCGCCGCTCCGCTGTATGCGGACGACGAGGTCAGCCCCTCGCTGATCAAAGAATTCGTCGCAAAAGCGCGTAAGGACTACGACTATATCCTGATCGATTCGCCTGCCGGTACCGGGTCGGGCTTTGTATCCGCTGCGGCGTCTGCCGATAGGGCGCTGGTGGTCATCAACACGGAGCCGATCAGCATCCGCGGCTGTAAGAATATCAAGGCAAGGCTTGACGAGCTGAGGATCACGGATCAACGGCTGGTGATCAACCGCTTTGATAAGGAGCGCTTTTATCAGATGGCGCTGTATGAGGATCTTGACGCGGTCATTGATGAAGCGGGGATGCGCCTGATCGGGCTGATCCCGGAGGACGTCCGCGTGATCGCGCTCTCGCAGAGGGGCGCGCTGACCGGTAACTGGTCAAAGACGGGCATGATCTTTGACGCGATGGCACGCAGATTACAAGGCGCGGATGTGCCGATCATTGTGAAATAATTTTTGGCAGAGGGATACGGAAAATCTGATTTGAGTTCATTGCAGGAGGTTCATATGAATATCGCTATAATCGCTCATGACGCAAAAAAAGAACTGATGGTTCAGTTTTGTATTGCATACTGCGGCGTTCTCAGCCGCAACAAGCTTTGCGCGACCGGCACCACCGGTAAGATGGTTTCGGAAGCGACCGGTCTGCAGATCCAATCCTTTCTCGGCGGCTCACAGGGCGGCGATCAGCAGATCGCTGCGCGCATCGCCTGCAACGAGATCGATATGCTGATCTTCTTCCGTGATCCGCTTGCGCCGAAGCCGCATGAGCCGAACGAAATGAATCTCTTAAGGCTGTGCGATATGCATAACATCCCCGTCGCGACAAACATCGCGACCGCCGAGGTGCTGATCCACGGTCTAGAGCGCGGCGACCTCGACTGGAGAAATATCATTAAATAAGATGAAAAAAGATATCCCGCAACGATTCTGCATCGTTGCGGGGTTTTTATGTCGTTATAAAAGAAACCGAATTAATCCTCTTCCTCTTCGACGTTGACAATGGGAAGAGAGAAGTAAAAGTCGGAGCCGGATCCGAGCTTCGACGCGACGCCGAAATCTGCGTCGTGAAGGAGCAGGATGTTTTTGACGATCGATAGCCCGAGACCTGAGCCGATGACCGCGCGCTGGTGTTCCTTGTCGACGCGATAATAGCGATCCCAGATGAAATCGAGTTTTTCCTGCGGGATGCCGTCGCCGTGATCGATGACCTCGATCTTGACCTTGCCGTCCGCGACGGACTGGCGGACGATGACGGTTTTGTCCTCGCCGATATAGTTGACGGCGTTGTTGATCAGGTTATACAGCACCTGCGTCATCCTCAGCTCGTCGCCCCTGACGAACACCTCGCCGTCATGCTCAAAGATGATATTCAAGCCGTCGTTCTCGACCAGCTTTTGATAACGGGAGAAGATGTTTTTGATACATTCGGTCAGCGAGAAGACCTCCATCCGGATATCCGCCGTGCCGGAGCGCAGTCGCGAGATATCCAAAAGATCGCTGACGAGATCGTTCAGACGGGTCGCCTCGTCAATGATGATCTGAACGTTTTCGGGCGTCGCCTCGCCGGGCAGATCGCGCATGATCTCGGCGTAGCCGGTGATCATGGTCAGCGGCGTGCGCAGATCATGGGAGATATTGGCGATCAGCTCCTTTTGCAGATCGTCTACCTTTTTCAGCTCCTGCGCGGCATAAGACAGGGTATCGTTCAGCTCGGTGATCTCGCGGTATTTGCCGCCCGAGAAGGTGAGGTCGTAATTCTGATCGGCGAGCTGCTTGGCTTTTTCGGTCGCGTCGGAGATCGGCTTGCTGATGACCTTGGCGACGATGATCGCCATCACGACGCTGAGCAGGACGATGACGACCGTCATGATGATCAGCTGATAACGCAGGGTCTCGACGACGCTGGTAACGGGCGTGATCTCGCTTTCGACGATGACGAGATACTCGATATCGCCGACGGAAACGATCTTGGCAAACGCGAGATTTTCGATCGTGCGTCGCTCGAGGGACGGCTCGCGAAATTCGGAGGAGCCGAAGAATTCCCGCTCGGCGGGCGCATCGTCATTGACCGCGTTTTCCGTCGGAGCAGCAGCGTCGGTCGGAGCGGTCACGTCGGTCGGAGCAGTGGCGTCGGTCGGAGAGGTCGCTTTTTCCTGAGGGGTATTCTGCCGGTTTTGCTTGTCGTTGTTATTGCTGATATTGACGCTGTAATAGAAAATCCGTTTTTCTTTATGGTCGTCGGTCTTTTGCGCAATACGGGAAAACTCGCCGTTGTGCTCCAGCGCCTTATCATACAGCTCATAGGCGGTGCGCATATCGACCATCGAATGCATCTCGGGACGATCCTTCGTCAGATACACCGACTGGAAGAATTTGTCGGTCGTATTATAGATCGCGACGGACATCCCGTTTTGATCCTCGATCTCGGCGACGACGTCGGAAAGATCGGAGGAGCTCAGATGATCGGTCACGGCAAAGGCACAGCTTTTGACCTGATTGGTTTTGATCATCTTATAGAAGGACTCGAGAAAAACGGTCTGGAACAGCCAGAGCACCACCAGCAGGATGGCGGAGAAGATCAAAAAGCCGGTCGCCAAATAAAAGCGCAGCGGCTTTTTTTGTCGTTTTTTGTCGTTATGTTTCAAAGCGATAACCAACTCCTCTGAGGGTGACGATCAGCGAGGCGTATTCGCCGAGGGATTTACGCAGCAGCTTGATGTGGGTGTCAAGGGTACGATCGTCGCCGAAAAAATCATAGCCCCATACCTTGGAGATCAACTGGTCGCGCGTCAGGGCGATGCCCTTGTTGTTGACCATATAAAACAACAGCTCGTATTCGCGGGGGGTGAGCTGGACGCGCTCGCCGTCGACGGTAACGACGCGGGCGGCAAAATCGATCACCAGTCCCTGATAGACAAAACGGTTTTTGTCGTCCTCATTATCCGAGGCGCCGGTACGGCGCAGCACCGCGCCGACGCGCATCATCAGCTCTTTGGGAGAGAAGGGCTTGACGACATAATCATCGACGCCGGTCTCGAAGCCGGTCAGGCGGTCGTATTCTTCGCCGCGCGCCGACAGCATGATGATCGGGGTCGTGCTGAAGCGGCGGATCTTCGATACCGCTTCAAAGCCGTCCATCACCGGCATCATGATATCCATGACGATCAGGTCGTAGGTATTGTTGCGGCATTTGAGAACCGCCTGTTCTCCGTTTTCCGCTTCGTCGACCTCGTGGCCTTCGTAGATCGCATATTTTTTGATCAGCTCGCGGATGCGGAATTCGTCGTCAACGATCAGCAGCTTACTCATAGGATTCCCTCCGTTTGGACTTATTCTGATTCTATCATAAAGGTTGTTTGTGACGGTTTTATGATGAAAGGGTTACAGGTTTATTATAGTAAAATTTTCGGTGTTAAGCAAGAGCAAAAATAAAAGGAGGGGCTTCGTGATGAAAGCCCCTCCGAAAAGAGTGTTTTATGCTCACAATTTGATGCTCTTGCGGTTGATCCGGCTGCTGATGGAGAGATCCTTTTTGCCTGAGCCGATATAACAGCGTACTTCGTAAGTATAGGTCTTGCCCTTGACGGCGGTGCGGTCATTGTAAACGCCGCGGGTCTTGCTGATAGGGAATGTAGCGATCTGGCGGAAGGAGCCTTTGCCGTCCTTGCGGTAGACGAGGAACGAATAGGATAGGCTGCCGCCGCAGTTGGGGGTGGTGAAGTATACGTTCGCACCCTTAGCAGCCTTCGTTACCTTTTTGACGGTGATCGGCGGATAGTATACATGGCTCCACGCGTTGACATATTCCAAGTCTCTATAGCTGCTCAGTTCCTTCAGCCCTACAGAGGTGCTGAAGCCGCCGAGGAACTTGCCGCTTTTGTTGAGTGCGCGCACGGTGTACGTCTTGAAGCCGGCGTTCTTTACCTTTTTATCCGTGAAGGAGACGCCGGTCACGGTCGCGAGAGGTACCCATTTTCCGGAGCTGAGAATGAACACACGATATTTTGCTGCGCCGCTGACCTTTGTCCAGTTGAGCTTGATGCCGCCGTTGACATTCTCCATCTTCGTGATGCGGGGAGCGGCGGTGTGCTTGTAGGTCACAGTTTTGGACGCAGCGCTGTAAAAGACGTTTGTCTTGGCGTTCTTTATCCTTGCATAGTAGTAATAGGTTTTGCCTGCGACAGCCTTGGCGTCATGGTAAAATGTATAACCGTTGATGTAATTATACGCATTTGCCTTGTATTCTGCGATCTGTGTCCAGCTCTTGCCACTTTCCTTTCTGTAGAGGACGCAGATATCGTTGTCGTTAGCCTCGGAGCTATTGCTCAGTTCGTTATGCTTGACGAAGATAAAAGAACCGTTACTGTAGGCTGAATTGGTGACCTTGACGACCGTAGGCGCTGTGTAGTAGGAAAACAGCCAGCCGTCGGAATTGAAATTGCCGACAAAGCTGCCGGAGGCGTCGACGCCGCGCAGGGTATACAAGCGCGCAGTACCGGATGGAATCGTTTTGTCGATACAGGAGGTTCCGGAAATGACGGCGATTCTTTTCCAGCTGTCGGTATAATTCGGAGCCTTCCAAAAGACGGCATATTTGCTGAAGCCCTCGACCGGCTTCCATGTCAGATGAACACCGTCGGAGACAGCTTGCAGCTTTGTCACGACGGGAGCTTCGGTAGTGATCTCCTTGAAGGTAAAGTTGTTTTGAGAGGCGTAGGTCTCTGCGGTAGAGCCCTTGTAGCCGTTGATGACGACGCCGTCGAGCTTTTCATAGTTACTGCCGTTCAGTCGGTAGCCGATCGCGTGATCGTAGAAAATGATATCTTTGCTGTAGACGGTATAGGTTTTGAGGTTGTTGCAGTTGATGAACGCGTCGGCACCGAGATAAGCTACGCCGTTAGAAATGGTAGCGGCGGTGAGCTTGGAGCAGCCGTCGAAGGCGTTTGAGATAACATGGTGATAACGCTCAGTGATCGCGATCGTACCGCTTGTGCCGCCGAGACAGCCGACGATCTCATTCTGATCCATGTTGTTGCACCAGATGACGCCGTTTGTGTTTTTGAACCAGTCGGAGCCGAAGGTGACCGAGGTCAGTTGGGGACAATAACCGAAGACATTTCCGGTGAAGAAGGGATCTGAGTCGAGGAATTTGACGGAGGTGAGATTCGGGCTGTTGAAGCTGCCCTGAATGTCGCGAATACCGGCGGGGACAGTCACAGAGCTGAACGAACGTGCGTTAGCAGACCACTTGGTTCCGTATACGCTGTAACCGCCGAGCGTAGTGGGGAGCGTAACGCTGCCGGTCGCGCGGCAGTCGGTGATGTACGCATCGGAGCCGAGCAGGACATAGTCGTAGTCGCCTTGGGACAGACCGGTCTCGGCGAGCGCGTCGGTTTTTTGAGCCGCCGTTGCCGGCAGCAGGGTGAGGCTGCTGAGAATCGTGAGTATCGCCAGCAGCAGGGATAGTTTCTTTTTCATGTTTTTTCCTCCTATGTACAGTGGTATGAGGGGGATGTTTAGTACTAATATTCGTTAAAACACTTTAACACTTATTGCGTTATATTCCGCTGATAAATTTGTCAAAGCTTTTAATTGAATATTAGTATAACCCCTACATCAATAAGATGCAGAGACATACAAAAAGTTTTAAAAATCCTAATATTTTGATATTTTTTTCATCCGGTCGGATAAAGCTGCGGCACGCTGTCGTCAACGTGTCATATAGGACTTTGCCGAAGCAAGGGTCATCGCCGAGGGAGAATGCCCGGCGATCAGATTTCTCACCGCGGCAGGAAGCCGGTTTTCTTTTTCGACGAAAACCACCGTGTCCGCGCGCGAGAGAAGCGATTTTTCGGCGGCGGCGAAATCTTCGGCGGAAACCTCTCCGCTATCGGAGAGGGAATAGTGGTAACCGTCGTTATAGTTGCAGTGCATCACAAGCACATCCTGCAGCGTATTATAATGATAATCCAGTGTGGAGGAATCGACGTAGCGGTTGTAGCGATACTCTTGTTTGCCTGCTGTTTGAGAGGTCAGGCATGAGTACAGCTCTCCGTCGGCGATAAAGAAGCAAAAGCCGGTGTCGACGGGTACGTCGTAGGTTTCGTTGAGCGCTTTGACCTTTTTGTCCTGATAGGTTACGATGTTCAGGGTAGTGACCTTTGTGTCCACCTGTCGGCTGAGGTACAGCAGCTCGGGAGTATTGTCGCCGTAGAGAGAGGACAGAGCGATCTGGCGCGTAGAACCGCCGTAGGACTTATTGTATAAATCCAGCTCCGACTGCGCTTTTTCGAGCGTTTGGAGATAAGCGTCGAAGGCGTCGGACTTTGGGGTCGCGGATTGTTCGGTCGGTTTTTGTGTCGGCGCTGCGGTCGGTTTTGCCGTCGGCTCGGCGGGAGGCGCAGTCTCGGGCGCTTCGGTCGGCGTAACGACCGGGGGCGTGACCTGCTGCTCCTGTTCCTCCTGCATGGCGACAGCCTGCTGCGGTTGATTTTGCGCTGCCTGCTGCGGCTGACCTTGCGGTGCCTGCTGCGGAGGCTCCTGCTGCATTTCCCGGGCGGCGGGCGGTTGCGGCTCGTTATCGTTGCTTGTTGTCGCCGCAAGGGTCGACGGATTGCCGGTCGGACTTGTTTTGTTATTCGCAGTCTGACGACCGCCGAAATCACCGCCGGGTAGGTCGCTTATCGCTGCGGTAAAGGTGGCGGTAAGGACAGCGCCGATCAGCAGCGCGACGCCGAGCTTGACCGCAAAGCCGCCTCTTTTTTGCGAGGTCGGCAACAGCGCGGCGATCTTGCTGTCGATGCTGCCGTCATCGTTTTTGAGCAGCTTATACAGCTGTTTCCATCCGTTTTTCGGATACTTTTTCTTTAGATCCCGCTGCATCACGGCGAGGTATACGGTTCCGAACGGTACCACAGCGACGCCGTCGAGACCTTCAAGATATTCTTTGAGCGACGCCTTGATCTTTTGACGGGCGTGATAAAGCCGCGACTTGACGGTGTTTGTATTGGAAGAG
>CACZAW010000023.1 GCA_902779225.1 uncultured Ruminococcus sp.
ATAGGTGCTGCCGATATTAAACTTCTGAAGATCAGTTGTTGCGGTGTTAATCTGGCTCAGCGCTGAGGCGTTGTTGCTGGAAGCAATCTCCTTCAAGCGGTTGTTCTCTGCTTCTTCGCGCTGCTTTCTCAACACTTCTTCCATTCGGAGACGTTCGGTCTCGTTGATACGGCGCTCCAGACGGGCTCCCTTCACGTAGGCCAGGTCGTTGACACCACCGGCAGCCTTGATGAGGTCGCTTAGGCGTGACTTGCGCTTCGAAAGGGTGTAGGTGCCGGCGAACATTACTTCGCCTGTAACTTCTACATTCTGCTGCTTGTTGAAGCCTGGGCTCTTGCGTACATATACTTCGTCGAACGGTTCGAGTTTGAATCCGCTCTCACCGTCGATAACAAATCCGTCCTTGAGTGCGAAACTATAGGTGCGGGCGATGATGTTATGGATAAACGAATCCTGCCGGATATGGAAGGGCGACATGGTGTTGATCAGGCTGCCGAACAGCTTGACGTTGACCCTGCCGGAGATGTTGTAGAGACGATAATCGCTGTCGGGATCGAGCCCCGTCGGGCGATAGAACTCCGCTTGCGTATTCGGCTGCGCCAACTCCTGAAAGATCAGCCCGACCGCACGCTTTTTATCCGGAGAAACGATCGTCCATTCATGCAGATTGCCGCTCCTGCCGCGATAGAACTGCCCCGACTGGAACACCTCGCGCCATACGGAGTATAGCAGGATCTGGGATTTCATATGCGTTTTTTCGATCTTGAACATATCCTTGACGTCCAGCTCATATCCCAGCACGCCGAACGCCGCGATGTTGAAGCGCGATTCCAGCGGCGTTTCGCGCAGCGTCTGATGATTCGGACTTGCCGAAACGTGCGCGCTCACACACGACAGGGGATAGCCGTAGCTGTAGCCCTCCTGGATCTTTGCACGGCACAGCGCGTCGGTGTTGTCCGAGCCCCAGATCTGAGGAAAGTAACACAGGATACCTAAATCGAATCGGTTGCCGCCTGAGGCACAGCCCTCAAAAAGTATCTGCGGGAACCGTTCGCACAGCGTGCGCATCATGCGATACAGCCCCAAAATATACAGGTGAGCCACCTCGCCCTGCCTCTCGGGGGGCAGATACGGCGAGTAAACGTCGGAGAAAATGCGGTTCATGTCCCATTTGACGTAGCGGATATTCGCCGACGAAAAGACGTCTGTCATCTTTTCGGTGAGATAATCGACGACTGCGGGATTGCACAGATCGAGGATCCGTTGATGTCTGCCTTCACTGTGGAGCTGTCCGGGAACCGCCATCGCCCAATCGGGGTGGGCTTGATACAGCTTGCTCTGCACGTTGACCATTTCCGGCTCGACCCAGATACCGAAATCCAGACCGAGGGCATTGATTTTGTCGCACAGGCTTTTCAGTCCGCCGGGCAGCTTCTTAGGGTTTGCGTCCCAATCTCCCAAAGAGCTTGTATCATCGTTACGTTCGCCGAACCAGCCGTCGTCCATGACGAGCAGCTCGATGCCGAGCGCTTTTGCGGCTTTTCCGAACGATACAAGGCTGCGCTCGCTGATATCAAAGTAGCTTGCCTCCCAACTGTTGAGCAGGATGGGACGTTCTTTATCCTTCCATTCGCCGCGGACGATGTGCTCTTTGACAAAGCGGTGCATATTCACGCTCTGACCCGTAAAGCCGAGCGGAGAGTAGGTCATCACCGCCTCGGGCGCGGTAAAGGCTTTGCCGCTGTCCAAGGTAAAGCGGAAGCCCTGCGGCTGGATACCGCTGACGATGCGCGTTTTTTCGTAGGCGTTGACCTCGACTGCGGCGTAGTGGTTGCCGCTGTAGACAAGGTTGAAGCCGTAAACGTCGCCCCAGTTCTCCGTTGCATCCGCCGCGTGAACCATGAAGAACGGATTTGCGCGGTTGGAAGAGCAGCCGGTGCGGCTTTCATTGACGAGCTTACCGGCGGGGAGGGGGACGGTATATTTGTTCATCTCGCGCGTCCACGCGCCGTGAAAGGTCGTTACCGACCGGCCTGCGCCGTACAGATCGAGCTGGGTGCTTATCAGACGCAGCAATTCGATCGGCTCGGCGCCGTTGTTGATCAGCTTAGCCGTGCGGGTAATGACGTCGCATTCGGGATAGACATAGTAGCCGAGTTCCAGCCTGAGGTCGCCGTCCGTGAGGATCAGGCACAGGCTCTCTCCCTGACCGTTTTCACAGTAGGAGGAGGGAAGCTCTCCGAGCTCGGGCGAGCTGTTTCCGATGACCGCGTCGGCATACAGAAAATCACAGCTGCGGCTGCCGTCGGGCTTGATCAGCTCGATGAAAGGCTCGCGTACGTCGCCGTGACCGAGCGAGCTCATTTCAAGACACATATCCTCGAGCGCTGTCGTCGGATGCTCCTCGCTGTAGGCGATCGAATTGCCGGGCTCAAACGCGCGGCGTTCGATCAGAGGCGCGATATCCTTTTCGGATGCGACCTCGATTTTTCGCCCGTAGTACAGGTGCGAGGGATGACCGCTCTCGGTGATGCGGATGATATAGCTTGTGTTGGCGGTTTCAAGGACAAAGACGTCCCTTTCGCCGTGTAGTTTTTTGATCATAGTATCATCCTCTTGATTTTTGATCGGTTATCGATCATTTGTCCTTTTTCTTCTTATCTATGGTCGCCATGACCTTCTTTTCGTTGTAGAAGCCGAGGATGATCGCGCCCAGCGCGCAGAAGGCGACTGCAACAAAGCCGACGAGGATCATGCCGGTAACGGAGGCGGTGATATCGTTGCTATTGGTGTTCTGGGTGGTGCCGATGATCGCCAGCGAGGTGAATACCAGCATCGCGAGCGACTGGCCGAACTTCATGGCGAAGGTGCGCGCCGCGAAGAACATTCCCTCGCGGTTCTCGCCGGTCTCGATGCCGTCAGCCTCCGCAACGTCGGCAACGATCGACTGCGGGATGATGCCCAGCAGCGCCATCGGGAACGCCGCGATCACACAGATCACTACGCCGTAGACTACGCCGGGAATAACGGTGGTGCCGATAATGCCGATCAGACCCGCGATGACATAGGCGATCGCCAAACCGATAAAGCCGATGATGACCAGCTTTTTCTTGCCGTGTTTTCTGACGAGCTTGCTGACAAACGGATAGAAGCACGCGCTGAGTACGGTCATGCCGCCGAGGAAGTACATGGTGAACGACTCGTCCAGCTTCATGGAGACCTTGACGAAGAACGGCAGACCCGTCTGGAACAGCGTCAGACCGACCCAATACATGATATCCGAAAAGACAAAGGTGCGGAAGTTTCCGTTTTTAAAGGTGGCGCCCAGCGATTTGAGCATATTGACATTGGAGGGCTTTGTTTCAACAAATTCCTTCTCCTTCAGGCAGAAGGTGGGGATCAGCATACAGACGCACGCGATGACCGCCAGCACGATGAAG
This sequence comes from uncultured Ruminococcus sp., assembly GCA_902779225.1. GTDB lineage: Bacteria > Bacillota > Clostridia > Oscillospirales > Acutalibacteraceae > Ruminococcoides. The sequence goes on from CACZAW010000023.1 coordinate 3,441, forward strand.
CAGATGCGGTAGCTCCATGCGAATCCGACGCTGCCGCGCAGGAAGCCGGCAAATACGAACGGCGTATAGGCGAGCATGGTGCCGGCGAAGAAGGTCAGGGAGATCGCGGTGGAGATATACATACGATCCTCCTGCGTTTTGCCGAATTCGGAGATCAGCGCGTTATAGGGCGTGCAGTACATGGTCATGAACAGGTAGAACAGCACGATAAAGACGGAGATCCACGCGATATTCCATGAGCTGATGGCATTGACCGGCGCACAGAACAGCAGCACCGTGACGACGGACAGGGGGATGGCGGCATACTGCATAAAGGGGATGCGCCTGCCGCGCGGATTTTTGCTTCTGTCGGACAGCGAGGCGATCCACGGGTCGGTGATCGCGTCGAATACACGCGACAGCGCCGTGATCAGACCCAGCACCGTCAGAAAGCCGCCGATGACCAAACCGGGGACGATATACTGGATCGCGCCGTTTTCGCTGATATCCGCCTGAGTCGGCAGATAAAAGGTGACGAACCATGCGGTGATAATGCCGCTGAGCGTTGACCAGCCGAGCTGACCGACCGCAAAGATCCTCATTTGCTTTTTGGTTAAGCGTTTCATGTTCTACCTCCGGATTATTGCTTTTTTAACTCCATCGCAATCTTGACCGCGTTGTACGCGCCGTCATACAGCCCGATGGATTTATTGACCTTGATACAATCGCACATTTCTTTTAAGAGGTTGTCCTCTTTGATAAAGAGGGTCAGCATTTGCAAGGTGTGCGGGATATCCTCGCATTCGAGGGTGCCGTCGCCGATCTCCGCCGAGTGGATCGCACCCCATTTTTCGTGGCCGCCGATGCGCTTGAGGAAGAGCTTGGGAACCGGATAGAACGCAAGCTCACTGGGCTTCGTGCAAAGTACGTCGCAGGAGCGGATCAAAAGGTTGGTGCAGTAGACCGCCTCAAAAATATCCTCGTGCCAGAACGCGTGGATGCCCTCGACCTCTCCGTCGAGCGCCTCTTCGGCAAAGCGAAGGGTATCTTCCCAGTCGTTCATATGCTCGGTCGACAGCTCTTTGAGCTCTTCGATATCGGCGCACAGCTCGTCCCATACCATTTTATAGTCGCCTACGTTCACATACAGGGCGGCTTTTTTGCATTTGACGGCGGGGAGGAGGTGCCGGATGATCGCGGTGAACAGCTCTCGCTGTGCGCCTGCGCCGCCGATGGTCAGCAAAAAGCGGATCGGTTTTCCGTTTTCCTTGCGGGCGATGCGGGCGTCGCAGTCTTTTTCGATATTCTCGACCATTTCGTGATCGATATAATGCCCGACGTATTTCAGCGCGTCTGCGGGCATCGGTTTGTTGATCTTCTTTTTGCTCATGCCGTTGAGGATGCGGTAGCCCATATAGCTTTGATGGGTCTGCACCAGATGGACGGAGCCCTCGGCAAAGTGCAGCGCCATCGGCCAGTTGTCGGGGATCGCATTGACGACATATCTCATTCCCGCATGGATCGCCGCCTGCGCCGGCCAGACATGGGTGCCGATCACGGGGATATCTTTGGGGATGCTGTAGAATACCGGCGCCATCAGCTCGGCGTTCTTTTGATCGGAGGCGTTATAGCTCAGCTGACGGAAGCCCTCATAATTGGTCGGCTCCCATACGACCTTATTGAACAGCTTGCTTTTCTGACTCATGCGTGAGCCGAGTGAATACAGGTCGTTCTGTGCGCCGATGATTTTGGTACAGGTGGTGTCCTTATAGGAGTTCAGATCCATCCAGTAGGGGGTATAGCCGAGTGCGTGCGCCGCAGAAGCCATCGCGATCGAGATGCGGTAATGGCCGAAGCCCATGCGGATATTGCCGACGATGATCCCTTTTTCGGTATCAAAGGGGACGTCGCCCTCGCCCTCGTTGACGCGGATATCCCGAACGCCGAACGGCGGCGTCAGAACATGATTGTCCACGAGCTTAGCCGTATACTGCGCGTCGGAGTCGTCGCCGTACTTTTTCGCGAACTTCGCTTTGGAACGCTCCGCCTTCTTATAGGTCTTTTCGCTCATCTCGTTGCCGAAGATCAGCTTGCTTTTATCGTCCATGGTAGATGCCCCCTTTTTGCGGTAAAAGCCGCAGGTGTTACATGATTTAAAGCAATACTTGTTTAAAGTGCCGAAAAATAGCGCTTTATACAGGTTGCCGTTTACACAATAGTAACATATTATCCATAGAAACGCAACACATAAATGCAACTATAAGTATATAATAACAAAACAAATAAAACAGAAAGGGGGTAGGGTGACTGCAATAATCCGAACCGTGGTTTTGACGGGCATGTTTCCGTCTGTCCTTTGTTAAAATCCTCGTGAACCCGTCAGGGTTCTCTGCGGTTTTGCCGCGGTCAGACAAAAATCTGCTCCGGCAAAACTCCGAAGGACTGAAAACGAACAGGATTTTGTGCAAGTTGCGGTGCGGAAAGCGCAGGCAGGCTGGCGCCTGCCAAGATTGACAAGCCGCAACTTGCCGAAATAATGTCATTTTCAGCAGGTTCGGATGATTACAGGCACCCAAGGCGTATCGGATAGCGGAGAATCGAAATCGTATGGCAAACTGACGACCTGTGCAGACTGTATCCTGCCGGTCATGCGGATTGCCACTCATATTTCTGTGAACGAATAATGAAATACTTGTAAATTTTTTGTTATTAATCGTAACTTTTCTCTTGATTTTCTGTAACGGATGGTATATAATCAAAACGTCGGTGGCGTTTAGTGTCATTTTGTGACAAAATCAGCGCCCCTGCACACCATTTTTACTCAGTTCAACTTTGAAGGGAGGCGGCAGAATGTTTCTTGGAACCAGCGACCATGCTTTGGATGCAAAGGGCAGAGTGATTCTGCCGTCTAAATTCAGAGAAGAGTTGGGCGAGAGCTTTTATATCACAAAAGGCTTTGAAAAATGCGTACAGGTACTGTCGGTCGACGAATTCGATCGGCTGCGCGCCCAGATCCGCGCGCTGCCTGCCGACAAGGCGCTGGCGCTGCAATATTTATTGATCTCACCCGCGACGCTGGTCACCCCTAATTCACAGGGACGCGTCGTGATCGGACAGAAGCTACGCGAGGACGCGGGCCTTTCCTCAGAGGTGACGGTCGTCGGTATGGACAGCCGCATCGAGATATGGGACAAAGCGGCGTTCGCCGCGTTTATGGAGCAGCAGAAGCAGGCTTCGGTCAAAGAAGCGCTTGAACTGCTGAGGCTGTAATGAGCTTCGGTCATATCCCCGTCATGCTGTATGAGGCGGTCGACGGCTTAAATATCCGTCCCGACGGCAGCTATGTAGACGGCACGGCGGGCGGCGGCGGACATTCCGCAGAGATCCTTTCCCGTCTGACGACAGGAAAGCTATACAGCATCGATCAGGACCCCGACGCGATCGCCGAGGTCACCGAACGTTTTAAAAACAACGATCATTCCGTTATTATACAGGGCAATTTCAGCGAGATGGTCTCTCTGCTGGACGCCGTGAGAGTCGATCGCGTTGACGGCGTGCTGCTCGATATCGGCGTATCCTCTCATCAGCTCGATGAGGGCGCGCGCGGCTTCTCTTACCATGAGGACGCGCCGCTGGATATGCGCATGAGCCAAAGCGGCGCCACGGCTGCAGACCTGGTCAACACCATGGAGCTCAGTGAGCTGAGCCGTGTGATCTCCCTTTACGGCGAGGAAAAATATGCCTATTCTATCGCAAAAGGCATCGTCCGCGCACGCGAGGACAAGCCCATTGAAACAACGCTGGAGCTTGCCGAGATCGTCAAGGACAACGTCCCGCAAAAGGTAAGGCGCGAAGGACATCCCGCCCGCAAGACCTTTCAGGCGATCCGCATCGCGGTCAACCGTGAGCTGGAGGTGCTGGAAAAGGGGCTCGAAGCCGCGTTCTCGCTGCTGTCACCCGGCGGCAGGCTGTGCGTGATCACCTTCCATTCGCTGGAGGACAGGGTCACAAAGCAGTTTATGAAGGACAAGGCGCAGGGATGCACCTGCCCGAAGGACTTTCCCGTATGCGTATGCGGCAATGTTCCGAAGGCAAAGATCATCACCCGCAAGCCGATCATGCCTTCAAACGAGGAGCTGGAGCGCAATCCGCGCGCACGATCGGCAAAGCTGAGGATCCTCGAGAAGCTGCAGCCGGATAATTAATTGCCATCAGGGAAATATTTCGACAAATCTTCGGCAGAAAGCGCAAATACCGACAGATATCTTCCGATATTTGTTATAGATTCACTATGGACACACACTGTCGGTTATAGTAGAATATTAACAGTCTTGTAATGATTGTGACAAACTCGAAAACCATACTATAGATTGTGGTTTTATCCGGCTTATGACACAGAATAAGCGATTTTGTCAAAGAAGAATTATATCGCGACGACCTGCTTGAAGCAGAGAATAGTTACAAAGCGGTAACAACTGATTCAACAATTATCGATCAATTCGTTAAAATAGTAACAAAAACAGAAACCAAAGTGCTTGGAGCTGTGCGTATCGCAGGATGATACGCGCGACAGCCGGCACACTTCAGTCAGTCAGGAAATATGGGGTGCAGCATGGCTTATTACAGTCACAACCACAACCTCGCTTATGATCTCACCTTGTTTGAGGCGCCGTATGAAGGACCTCAGGCAAAGCACCGCAAGAGACCGAGCGAGGACGCCGTCGCGTCGGACGGCGGTGCAACCGAAACACAAGTGAATACCCGCACGCACGGAAAAGCACGCGCAAAGCAGCCTCGCCGCAAAAGAAATATCGGCAGGATCGTGATCAGCGTGATCATCGGCGTAGCGGTTATGGCGATGATCGCGTCGATCATCCACGGTCAGGTGCAGCTCACCGAGTTGAATCAGGAGATCATCGACGCCCGCTCCGAATTAGCGGAAAAGCAGAGCATCTATACCCAGCTTGAAATGAAGGTGGATTCCTCTGTATCGACCACGGTTGTCGAGCAGTACGCTAAGGACAACCTGTCGATGAACAAGGCGAACAACAGCCAAAAGGAATTTGTCAGCCTGTCCGACGGCGATAAGGCAGAGGTCACCATGACGGAGGACAAGAACATCTTTGAAAGGATCGGCGACGCGATTGCATCTCTCTGGTCATAACTGTCCGGCAGTTACCATACATATGAAATAAGCGGCATCGCCGCACTACCCATAAGAGTTGAGATTATTCTTAACTCTTATTCGTATTTTATAGGAGAGTTAACGGGCGGTACAAAACCCGCTTCGGCATTCGATTTTTTACTGATTTTTCGATGAAAAACTATGGAAAAAATGAGTTATATATGTTATAATAAATTATTGACCCGCTCACGGCGGCGGAACCGCCGAAAATCTTATGAAAGGAGTATTCGCTATGGGAGCTAATCAAAGGCTGAGAAAACGTACCGTATGGCTGCTTGTCATCATTCTCGCGCTGGGATTCGGCGCGGTCATCACGCGCCTGGGATATCTGCAGCTTGTCCAGGGCGAAGAGCTCCAGAGGCGTGCGGTCGAGCAGCAGCTTTCCGATACGCCGATCTCCGCCAAGCGCGGCACGATCTACGATACCAACGGCAAGGTGCTGGCGCAGTCCGCGTCGGTATGGCGCGTCGTCATGGCGCCCGCCTATTTTGATAACGATGAGCAGCGGCAGTTTGTCGCAAAGCGGCTTGCCGAGATCCTCGACCTCAACGAGGCGGAACTGCTGGAGGACACCAAGCAGAATACCTACTACGTTTCCGTCAAGCGCAAGATCGAGAGCGAGGAAAAGGAAGAGATCATCAAGCTGCAGAAGGAGATCAGCGAAAAGTATAACAAGACCGCGATTATCTCCCTCTTAGACGACTACAAGCGCTACTATCCCTACTCCGATCTCGCTTCATCCGTGATCGGCTTCACCGGCATGGACGATCAGGGCTTATCGGGCGTAGAATACCAATATAACGGCGAGCTGACCGGTACCCCCGGCCGTATCGTCACGGCGCAAAACGGCATACAGACAGAGATGCCCTTTGACTATAACCAGAACATCGACGCGATCGACGGCAACTCGCTGGTGCTGACCATCGACGAGACCGTTCAGAGCATCGTCGAAAAGCATATGAAACAGGGCATCATCGACAACGACGTTCACGAGCGCGGCGTCTGCATCATCATGGACGTCAATACCGGCGAGATCAAGGCGATGGCGACCGTCAACGGCTTTGACCTGAACAATCCCTATACCATCAGCGAGGAACAGCAGAAAGAGATCGACGAGATCGATAACGAGTATCTGATCGAACACGACTATACCGAGGATCCGTCAAAGCTCTCAAAAGATGAGCGCAATAAGCTGATCGAACAGGCGAAGGCGGAGGCCGAGAGCGCCGCTCTCTCCAAAAACTGGCGTAACAAAGCCGTTTCCGATACCTATTATCCCGGATCGGTATTCAAGATGGTCACCCTGTCGATGGCGCTGCAGGAGGGCGCGGTCGATGAGGATTCCAGCTTCTTCTGCGGCGGTTCCTACTCGATATACAATGATGAGATCAACTGTACCGGCAACCACGGCACCCAGACCTATCAGCAGGCGCTGTGGAATTCCTGCAACCCTGCGTTCATCCAGATCGGTCAGGCTGTCGGAGCGGAAAACTTCTGGAATTATTATCAGGCGTTCGGTTTTTCCGAAAAGACCGGCATCGATCTTCCCGGTGAGAGCGCCGACCAGTTCTTCAAATACGAGGGCATCGAGGATAATATGGGTCCCGTCGACCTGGCGGTCGCTTCCTTCGGTCAGAACTTCGCAATCACGCCGATCCAGATGATCACGGCGGCGTGCGCGGTCACGAACGGCGGCTATCTGGTACAGCCCCATGTTGTCAAGCAGATCCTGGATAAAGACGGCAACGTCGTTAAAAATATTTCTACCGAACCCAAGCGTCAGGTCATTTCCTCCGAGGTATCGAAGGAAATGTGCGAGCTGCTTGAGGAAAACGTTATCGACTACGGCGGTAAGAACGGCTATGTCGCGGGCTATCGCATCGGCGGCAAAACCGGTACCTCCGAAAAACTGATCGACGTCAACGGCGACGGTGTGGACGACTATATCGCGTCCTTCTGCGGTATCGCTCCCGCCAACAACCCCCAGTATGCGTGTCTGGTGTTCTTTGACGCGCCGCTCGCGGGCAACTACTACGGCTCTCAGGTCTCGGCGCCTGTCTTTGCCTCCATCATGAGCGAGGTGCTCCCGTATCTCAACGTCGTCGCGCAGTATAATGACGACGAGCTGTCCAAGATCGACACCACCACCGGCGCATATACCGGTATGTCGGTCGACGACGCGACAAATACGGCAAATGCCGACGGCTTCAACGTCACCGTCAAGGGTGAAGGCTCCAAGGTCCTCGCACAGAATCCGCCGACCGGCGCTTCGATTCCGATGGGCGGTACCGTCGTGCTGTACACGGACGAGGCGAGCTCCACCGAAAAGGTAACGGTGCCCTCCTTCGCGGATTACAGCGTCTCCGACGCCAACTATATCGCGGCGGAGGCTGGGGTCAACGTCAGCCTGACGGGACAGGTGACCTCTGCGGACAGCAAGGCGATCTCGCAGAGTATCCCCGAGGGTACCGAGGTCGCACCCGGTACGGTCGTCGTTGTCACCTTCTCGACCGAGGGCGTGCACGATTAACGCATTTGGGATCAATCAAAACGAATTATCAAATCACAATGAGGTGTAATTATGGAATTAGGATTTTGGGCATTCGGTACTGCGGTCGTATCCTTTGCTGTCACAGCCGTTATCGGAAAGTTCCTGATACCCTTTCTGCATAAGCTGAATTTCGGTCAGACGATCCTTGAGATCGGGCCGAAGTGGCACAAAAGCAAGCAGGGGACGCCGACGATGGGCGGCATCATGTTCATCATCGGCATCGTGGTTGCGACCACTGCGGGCGTGCTGCTCTATGCGATCGGTCACGGCGGCGTGGATACAGTGTCCTATCATGTCTTCGTCGGACTGATCTTTGCGCTGCTCAACGGCGGTATCGGTTTTATTGACGACTATGTCAAGGTCGTCAAAAAGCGCAACCTCGGCTTGACCGCAAAGCAAAAGCTGGTGCTCCAGTTCCTTGCCGCGGCGATCTATCTCTTCCTGATGTATTTGTTCAAGGACGATACCCGCATCCTCGTACCCTTTGTCGGTTATGTCGATCTGGGCTTCTTCTACTATATCATTATGGCGATCGTCATGGTCGGCATCGTCAATGCGGTCAATCTGACCGACGGTATCGACGGCCTTGACGGCTCCATCACCTTTTTTGCGTCGCTGTTCATGATGCTGATCGCGACCGTTCTCGAATGTGCTCCCAACGCGATTTTTGCGTCGGCTGTCGCCGGCGGATGTCTGGGCTTCCTGGTATGGAATTTCCACCCCGCAAAGTGCTTTATGGGCGACACGGGCTCGCTCTTCCTCGGCGGTATCGTCTGTGCGATCGCTTTCGCGATGGATATGCAGCTGTTGCTGCTGCTGATCGCGCTGATGTATCTGATCGAGATGTTCTCCGTGATGCTGCAGGTCACTTATTTCAAACTGACCCACGGCAAACGTATCTTCAAAATGAGCCCGATCCATCATCATTTTGAAATGTGCGGATGGTCTGAGACAAAGATCGTTTGCGTATTCTCCGCCTTTACCGCGGTATGCGGACTGATCGCTCTGCTGCTGGTCATCTTTGGGATACGGGGCGTTTAGCCTTTATCGGCGAAATTGTCGCAAGGCGACAGCGAAATAATCAGACTGTGTCTGATAGCGAAATTCTTCGGAAACCGAAGAGCGAAATTAAATTCGCCGACAGCTTGCGGAGCAAATTTAGCTGCGAAAGCAATTTAGCGTGCAAAGCACATTTAGCGCGCTGAAAGCGAATTTAGCTTATTATTTGAAAGGACTGAGGCGATATGAGTACAATTGAACATACCTCCGCCGAGCGCAGACGCGATTATGAGCGCAGCCGCGCACGGCGCTCTGCCGCCTCGCGCACGGATCGGCGCGGCACTAGGACCGCCCGTGACGGGCGCGAAGCCTCAGCCATGCCTCCCGAGCGGAAAAAGATCCGCTTTTCACTGCTCTCGATCGGTAAGGGACTTGACGTCCCCTTTGTGCTGATCATTCTCGCGCTGTTGGTCATCGGACTGACGATGATGTTTTCCGCGAGCTATCCGGTCGCGTATTACGAGATGGGCGACAGCTACTATTACCTGAAGCGTCAGATCATCTTTGCGGTCATCGGTTTGGCGGTCATGATAGCGGTATCCTATATCGATTACCATTATTATCATCGCTTTTCCGCTTTGATCCTCGGCGTCAGCTATTTTGCGCTGGTGTTGGTGTTGATCCTGCCTGCGCAGGAGGGCGGCGTTCACCGATGGATCGGTATCGGCGATATCTTCGGCATACAGGCGTCCGAGATCAGTAAATTCGCGATCATCCTGTTCCTTGCGCACTGGGGCAGCCGTTATTACGACCGCATGGATACCTTTAAATACGGTATTCTTCCCGCGGGAGCTGTGCTGGCTTCTACCGCTTTTCTGCTCCTTTTGGAGCCTCACTATTCCTGTATCGTTATTATCTCGATACTGACGGTCATCATGCTGTTTGTATCGGGTATCAAGCTCAAGTGGCTGATCATCGGCGGTATCGCCCTAGTCGGTATCATCCTGGTTCTGTGGATGACCGGACTGCTGACCTACGCGATGGAGCGTATGGACGGCTGGGGTCAGGCGCTGGTATATAAGGACAACGATCAGTGGCAGCAGACATGGCAGACCCGTAACAGCCTGTATGCGATCGGCTCCGGCGGATTGTTCGGCTTGGGACTGGGTCAGTCGCGCCAAAAGTACCTGTATCTGCCCGAACCGCAGAACGACTTCGTTTTTGCGATCGTCTGCGAGGAGCTCGGTCTGATCGGCGCGGCGCTGATCCTCCTGATCTTTGCGCTGCTGGTATGGCGCGGCGTCGTTATCTCGCTGAGAGCCCGCGACCGTTTCGGCAAGCTGCTGGGTATCGGCCTGATCTCCCATATCGGCTTGCAGGTCATCCTGAACATTCTGGTTATCACCGACTGGCTGCCGAATACCGGTATCTCACTGCCGTTTTTCAGCTACGGCGGCTCGTCGCTGTTGACCCTCATGTTTGAGATGGGCGTTATCCTTTCGGTATCGCGTACCTCAAATGTTGAAAAGTCATAGCAATCAGGAGTACATTATGAAAGTTCTACTCGCCGGCGGCGGCACCGCCGGACACATCAATCCCGCGCTTGCGATCGCGGGCTATATCAAGGAGCAGGAGCCGGATGCGGAATTCCTC
>CACZAW010000024.1 GCA_902779225.1 uncultured Ruminococcus sp.
CTACAGTAAAAGTAAAGACAAAAGACTCGTAATCTTCCTTACCGGTTGTTATCGAAAACACACCGGGTTCATTACAATAAACATCCTGCACTTCGTCGTGATCATTGACGCATTTGACATTCTCGCTGTCAGGCAAAACCGCTACGCCGTCAACCTTCCCGGTCATTGTGATCGTGATTCTGTCACCGGGATAAAACCGCTCCCAATACGGAAAAGCGATCAATGCAAGAACCACTAACGTTACGACAGTGATAATGACAGCGCGAATAGTCTGTTTTCTTTTTTCAGTTTTGTTCATGTTAGTCACCTGATTCCTTTTTTAGCCTCGTATCACATAACCAAATTGCTTGTACATATCAAAAAGGTATACTGGTAACAATTTTTTTCTGGTTAGGATTACTATTTCCGCGGTTTCTTATTGCTGTTTCTATGTCAGGGCTTTTTCTGCCCGCAGTTATCGCAGAATTTGGATGTATTCATCTTGCCGCAGCCGCACCGCCAGAGCGACGGCGCGTTATCGTCCTTTTGCAAAAGCGGATTGACCGGCTTCTGAGGGATCCCGACCGCCGCGATCATCCTGCCGCCGGCGGGATTTGCCGCCGCCGTCCGCATCGCGTCGCCCTGCGCGGCGGTGATATGCGCCGCCGCCATGGTCGGGTCGGTGAATACCTTGTCGCGCTCGAGCCCCTGCAAAATGCTTCTGTCAGCCTGTGAGATATCGCAGGTGTCGATCGCGAGCGACACCACGGCAAAGCCGCGCTGCGCCGTCCATTCCTCCGTCATCCGCGCGGCGAGCTTTTCGCCGATCTCCTCCGTGCGCGACGAAATATCCGTCAGCGTCATCGCACCCTCCGCACACAGTCCCGAGATCGCCGCACCCAGCGCCGAAGCAAGCTCGATCTTCATTTGCGGCATCACCATTTCCACCTTGACGGTGCCGGCGGCGTTACCGCAGATATTTTTATAAAACGCAACAGGGTCGACGATTTTGAAGGAGAACATCCCCGCCATCGTCAGGTTAAAGTCCATCTCGGTCAGGTTATGCCGATCCTTGATATTCACCGCGCGCGTCACTCGAAACGGATTCGAGTGATGCTCCTTTAAGTCCAGATACATGATGATCTGGTAAACTGGCGCGACCCCGCCGTAGCCGAAGCGTTCCCACGACTGCTTGGCGATCCCTTTGAGCCCGCCTTTACCGAAAATGCTCTTTGTGCGGTCGCTGTGATAGGTGTTTTCGCCGGGCGTATCATACACCCCGATCACCTCGCCGCGGTCGACCGCGATCGCGCACTGACCGTCGCTGACGATGATCATCGAGCCGTCGGTGATGACCTCGTTTTCGCCCTTGGTATTTGCGGAGCGCTCGCCGGTTTTCTTCACGCCGCGCATCGCTAGGACGTCAAGCGGCATACTGTCGCAGGTATAGATCTCCAGCCATTGATCCGCCATCACCCCGCCGATCGACCCGGCGGCTGCTTTAAAGATGCCCATTAGCTTCTCCCCTTAAACAAACTGTCATTCCGGGGAACACAGGCTCCCTTTCCTAAGGGAGCTGTCCGCAGCGCGGACTGAGGGTTCATTTATAACGGTAATTCCGTTTCAGGAGCTCCTCGTCCGAATCAACTGCCGTCCTCGCAATGACAGTGCTAATTTAAATTATCGGCTTTTTTCGCGAGATATACTTGCCCTTGTTCTGCACAAGGATCTCGCCCCCGCTGTAAACCACCTGACCGCGCAGATAAACGCGCTCGACACAGCCCTCGATACGCGCGCCCTCAAAGGGATTGTAGCCGCACGCGCTGTGGCACGCCGCCGCGGCGATCGTACTGCTGCCGCGCGGCTCAAAGATCACGATATCCGCATCCGAGCCGACCTTGATCGCGCCCTTCTTCGGATACATTCCGTAGAGCTTTGCGGGATTCTCGCTGAGAAGCGCGCACATCTGCGGCAGCGAGATCTTCTTTTTCTTCACACCGTAGGTATACATCAGGATCGCGCGTGTCTCCACGCCGGGCATACCGTTGGGGATCTTGGTAAAGTCATTCGCGCCGGCGCGCTTTTGCTCGACGGTAAACGAGCAGTGATCCGTCGCGATCGTATTGATATTGTTGTTTTTGAGCGCCATCCACAGCATTTTCTGGTCGAACGACTTCCTGAGCGGCGGCGAGCAGACATACTTTGCCGCCTCGTCAAAGGGCTTGTTGTATACGCTGTCGTCGAGCAGCAGATACTGCGGACAGGTCTCGACAAATACCCTCACGCCCCTGCTTCTGGCGCGGATGATCTCTTCATAGCCCTCGGCGGTGCTCAGATGCACGATGATGACCGGCGCGTCTGCCGCCTCAGCGATCGTCAAAAACCGCCTTACCGCCTCCGCCTCAGCATAGTCGGGGCGGGTCTTGGGATGATTCGCCGGCGAGAGCTCCCCGCGTGCAACGCTTTCCTCGCGCAGCTTGCCGATGATGCCGGAGTTCTCACAGTGACATCCGACGATGCCGCCGTATTTTTTCAGCTCCTTCATCAATTCATAGATCTCGCGGTCACTCAGCTCCATCGCGTCATAGATCATATAGACCTTGAACGAGGTCACGCCCTGCTCAAACATCCCCTCCAATTCGGCTTTGACGTCCTCGCGCCAGTCGGAGATCGCCATATGGAACGCATAGTCGCAGGAGGAATGGGCAAACGCCTTAACGTGCCAGTTGTTCAGCGCGTCCGAGAGCTTCTCCCCTTTGTTCTGGGTAGCAAAATCCACGATCGTGGTCACGCCTCCGGCGATCGCCGCACGCGTACCGCTGGCAAAATCATCCGCGGTAACGGTATCGCTGACCTCCAGATCAAAATGCGTATGCGCGTCGATAAAGCCGGGGAACAGCAGCTTTCCGCTGACGTTCACCTCCGACGCGTCGGTATGGATATGCCGACCGACCGCGACGATCTTCTCGCCGGAGATCAGCACATCCGTTTTTTTGATTCCCTTTGGCGATACCACCGTACCGCCCTTCAATAATACTTTCGCCATGATTCACCTTGATATTATTCTTCCTAACCACTGACCACTGACCACCGATCACTGATCGCCGATCACCGTCATGATCAGCACTTCCGTATCCCTGCTAAGCTCGTTCGGCTGATCGAGATCGACCTCAAACTCGCTGTCGAGGCGCACTCTCACCATGTTGCCGCCGAGGAGCAAAAAGCCCTTGTTCGTGCTGTCTTTGAAGCCCTCTTCATCCATAAACAGCGTCAGCTTATCCCGATAGGGCGCGGACGCATACGGACAGAAGCTCGCACAGTTGCCGCACTCGTTGCACAGGCGGTCGATATGCAGGATCTCGCGCCGTCCGTCGGGCAACACCACGACGGTATTTGCGCGGTTGGGACATACGTCCACACAGTTTTCACACACGGTACTGCAGCTCAGGCAGGTCGCCGAGAAGCCGCAGGGGTTGTCGTCGTCGATCTTCTTATTCGCGATCGCATCGGCAGGCGTCGCAAACGCCTTATAGGGGATGTTCATCTCATGCCGTTCGCCGATGATATCGTCAGCCGCCTTCTGCGCGTCGGCGATACACTCTACCACGGTACACGGGCCGCGATTGCTGTCACCGATATTATATACCTTCATCCCGTCGATATCCGTCACAAAGGGGATTCGGCCGCGTGCATCCGGCGCGATCCCGCTCTGTTCAAAGAGGGCGGTATCGACCTTTTCGCCGATCGCCGCCACCACTAAGTCAGCGTCGATATCGACCGTCTCGCCGGTAGGCTCGGGTCTGCGTCTGCCGGACGCGTCGGGCGCGCCGAGCTTCATCACGCTGCAAGTCAGTCTGCCGTCCGACTGCGCCGTCGGAGCGACCAGCTCCACGAATTCCACGCCGTCTGCGAGCGCTTCTCTCAGCTCTTCCTCATCGGCGGGCATATATTTTTTGGTTCTGCGGTAAACGATGCTGACCTTTTCCACGCCGTCCAGACGCTTTGCGGCGCGCGCCGCATCCATCGCGGTATTGCCGCCGCCGACGATCGCGACCGCCTTACCGGGCGCTGTCAGCGTTCCGGCTTTGCAATCGCGCAGAAAATCGATCACATCGACCACGTTGCCGCTGACGCCGATATCCTGTGCCTTATACGCGCCGACCGCAAAGATCACCGCGCTGTAGCCCTTGTCCTTCAGCTCACTGAGAGCCGGAGCCGGCGTGCCGGTACAGATATTCACGCCCATCGCCTCGATCAGGGCGATATCCTTATCGATCGCATCCTCCGAAATACGGAAGCCGGGGATCACATTACGGACGATGCCGCCCGCTTTTTCCTCTTTTTCAAAAACGTCGACCCGCATTCCGACGCGCGCGAGGAAATACGCCGCAGAGAGACCCGCCGCGCCGCCGCCGATCACCGCGATCTTCTCGCCGTCGACTTCGGGAGCGGAAATCTCAGCCATCAGATCATCATACCCGTTCTCAGCCGCGGTCAGCTTATAGCCGCGAATATCCACGGGGTTATCATAGAAGTTGCGGGTGCACTTCGTCATACACCGATGCGAGCAGATCGTACCGGTGATAAACGGCAGGGGATTCTTCTGCGTGATGACGTCCAGCGCGTCTTTATACAGCCCCTTGCCGACCAGACGGATATACTCGGGGATGTCCTGCCGGATCGGGCAGCCTCCCGCGCAAGGCGCCGAATAGCAATCAAAGAGCGGAACCTGTTCCTCCGACTTGCGCGAGGGCATGGGCTTGATCGGTTTGCAAAAATGCGGCTCTTCCCTAAAGCGCGCCTGCAAAGCCTCGATCTTTTCGGTCGAGGTGCCGTCAAAGTCGCGGTACTCCCGCTCGCGCAGGATCACCGCCAGCTGCTTAAAGCGGTTATAGCCGCCGGGCTTTAGGATCGTCGTCGCGACCGTGATCGGCCAGATCCCCGCCCCAAAGATATCGCCGATATTCTCCGCGTCGGCGCCGCCTGAATATGAGATCCGCAGCTTGCCGCCGAATTCCGCAGAAAAACGCCGCGCCATCTCGATGGTCAGGTGGAACAGCGCGCGGCCGCTCATATACATCTCCTCGCTCGGCAGCTCCTGCTGCTTGACGTCGACCGGGAAAGTGTTGCTCAGCTTCAAGCCGAATTCCAAGCCCTTTTCCTCAGCCAGCGCGATCAGCCTGCGGAACATCGCCACCGCGTCGGCGTATTGCAGATCCTCGTTAAAATGATGCTCGTCAAAGGCGACGTAATCAAAGCCCGCCTTGTCAAGGATCGCCCGCGCGTCGGCATAGCCGAGGATCGTGGGATTGCATTTGACAAAGGTATTGAGATGCTTTTCCGTCAGCAGATATGTTGCGATCCGCTCGATCTCGTCAGGCGGACAACCGTGCAGGGTCGACAGCGTCACGCTGCTGCAAACCTGCGGCGGGATACCGTCGATCTCGTCGGAAAAATCGGGGAAATATTCCTTCAAAGCCGCCTTGCATTCACGGAAGATCGGACGGTCGGACGCATCCTTCAAGCCCTCGATAAAGGTATCGATCTTTTCGGATCGGATGCCCTTAAGATCGTAACCGACGCTCATATTGAATACAAAGCCGTCGGGCTCGCCGAGCGCATACGCCCTGCTGATGACCTTCAAGACGCACCACGCCTTGACGTATTCCTCATACGCCTGCGGCACGGTCAGCTCGGTCGACCACTCGCAGTTATAGCCCTCGTCGTCCGCCTTGATGCACGGACGCGCGATGCACTTCGCCAGCTCCTCGCCGTCCATGGTCTGCACGGTTTTCAACTCAAAGAACCGCGCCCCGGCAAAGTATGCGGCTATGATATTCTGCGCCATCTGGGTATGCGGGCCCGCCGCAGGGCCGACCGGAACCTCCAGCTTTTCGCCGAAGATTCCGAGCAATTTGTTATTCTCCAAAGCCTTGAACGCCGACGTCACACCGAAAACGCCGCCGGTCGCCCGATAATCCTTTGTCATTCTGTCAAGCAATTCGCGTATGCTCAACGGAAACATTTTTTCACTCATGTTTATCCTTCCCTTTCTGTAGGGGCGGGTCAAGACCCGCCCGTTTGAAAATCATTTTTGATTTTCAATAATCGGCAGTTTTGCCCAATATCATACATTTTTCAGATAATTGCCGGGCAGTTGGATATCGCGCTGCTAAAGCAGCGTCCCAAGGCTCCCTTTCCTAAGGGAGCTGTCACCGCAGGTGACTGAGGGTTTATACCGATCAGGTGCGGACAGCGTCCGCCCTTAACCATTATCCATTATCCGGTAATCGTTATCCATTGACGTCCGCCCACAGCTTCTTGCTTGCCTGCATGATCTCAGCCGAGATCTTTTCTAAAACAGCGCCCCAAGGCTCCCTTTCCTAAGGGAGCTGTCACCGCAGGTGACTGAGGGTTTATACCAATCGGGTGCGGACAGCGTCCGCCCTTAACCATTATCCATTATCCGGTAACCGTTATCCGTTAACGTCGCTCCACAGCTTCTTACTCGCCTGCATGATCTCAGCCGAGATCTTTTCCTCGTCCAGATCGACAAACTTTCTGTTCTGATACAAGAGCCTGCCGTTCGCCATGGTGGTGCGGCACTGTCTGCCGTTCATGCCGAAGATCATATGTCCGTCGATGTTGCTGTCCGAAAACGGCGTAAAGGGCAGATAATCCATCACGATGACGTCCGCCGCAGCGCCCTCTTTCAGCACGCCGAGGGTCGTCGGGAAATACTTCTGCGCCATCGTCGGATTGTTTTTGAACAGCATCGTCGTGACTTCGTTCCAGCCGACGTTCGGCATTCCTGCGTTATGGCGCTGGATGGTCAGTGCGACCTTCAGGCTCTCGAGCATATCGTGGGTGTAGGCGTCGGTGCCCAGTCCGATCAGGATCCCCTTGCCGAAGATCTTCAGTACCGGCGAGCATCCCACCGCGTTGCCCATATTGCTTTCGGGATTGTTGACGACCATGGTATTGGTCTCTGCGATCTTGTCGATCTCCGGATCGGTCAGGTGGATGCAGTGTCCGAGGATGGTCTTATCCCCCAGGATCCCCCATTTGACCAGTCGGTCGATCGGCAGACAGCCATAGTTGTCGCGGCTGTCGACAACGTCGTTGAGTCCCTCGCAGATATGGATATGATAGCCTGTCCTGCCGTCGTTTGCCTTAACGCATTTTTCAAAGGTCTTGTCCGAGATCGTGAACAGCGCGTGCATACCGAACATCGCCGCCAGCATCGGATCGTTTTTCTCCTTGCAGTAGGTGATAAAATCCGCGTTCTCCCTGATCGCCTCGTCGCATTTTTGCTCGCCGTCGCGGTCGGAGACCTCATAGCAAAGGCACGAGCGGATCCCCGCCTTTTTCGCAACGTCGGCGATCTCAAAGAGCGATCCCGGGATCTCGGCATAGCTCGCGTGGTGATCAAAGACGGTCGTCACGCCGTTGCGGATGCATTCAAGATAGGTCGCCCACGCGCTGTATCGCGTCCCCTCCAGGGTCAGCTTGCGGTCGAGCTTCCACCACATTCCGTCGAGGATCTCATAAAAGTTGGTGGGGTTATAGCCGTTGATGGATAATCCTCTCGCCAAGCCGGAATAGATATGCGTGTGGGTATTGATAAAGGCGGGCATGATGACCTGACCATGCGCGTCGACGAACTCCGCTGCGGGATATTTTGCTTTTAGCCCATCCGTCGCGCCGACAGCGAGGATCTTTTCACCCTCTGTCACAACGCCGCCGTTTTCGATGTAAGGATTGTCGGGATCGCGGGTGATCACCCGTCCGTTCGCGATAATGTACATAACTACCACCTTTCTTATTCACTGTCATTCCGACCGCTGCAAATGAAAAGGGATCTCCACGGTCGCCCCCCTCGGAATGAAGGGATACAATATTTAGTATATTTTACCATACTCCATATGGCATTTGCAATAGTTTTTGACGCGAATTGTCGATCTGTTTTGCGGATTTTCAACAATGCCGGAAAGGCTGTCGGAAAAATATTACCAATTGCGGGGTCTTATACAAACTGATTCTTGCAAAACCGACTTTGATGCTGTATAATACTCCTGATAATGTTCTTTTATACTGGTTTCTGATAAAACAGATATGAAGCTGATTGATAAGAAACATAGTATTGGAATACTATAGGAGGGATTCATAATGGAAAAACAAAAAGTTGACCTTTCCCTGCTCGACGGCGTACTCACTGAATACGCATCGGTCAAGGGAAGCCTGATCACCATTTTGCAGCACACACAGGATATCTACGGCTATCTGCCGAAGGAGGCGATCGAGCTGATCTCCGAGAAAACCGGCATCGCGACCTCCGAGATTATGGGCGTCGGCACCTTCTACACCCAGTTCCGCTTTGAGCCGGTCGGCAAGTACCTGATCATGCTGTGTCAGGGTACCGCCTGCCATGTCAACTCGTCCGAGCTGATCTTGCAGACCATCAAGGATGAGCTGCATATCGAAGACGGTCAGACCACCGAGGACGGCTTGTTCTCCTTAAAATGCGTCGCGTGTCTGGGCTGCTGCTCACTCTCGCCGGTCATGATGATCAACGACGATACCTACGGCAGCTTAACGCCCGATAAAACCAAGAAGATCCTGAAAGAATTAAGGGAGGCGGCAGTATGAGAATCGTAATAGGTCAAGGCTCCTGCGGTATCGCCGCCGGCGCCGAAAAAGTCCGCAAAGCGCTCCTGAATACCGGCATCGATCCCGCGCTTATCTCCATCACCGGCTGTATCGGTATGTGCTACCTCGAGCCGATCGTCGATATCTACGACGACAGCGACAACCTGACCCGCTTGGTCAAGGTCAGCGAGGCGGATGCCGAAGCGATCAAGAGCTATGTCGAAAACGGCGACAGCGCCGCGATCGAAAAGCTGATCGTCAGCGACGAGGACAGCGAATTCCTCAATAAGCAGACCCGTATCGCGCTGCGCAACTGCGGTATCATCAACCCCGAAAAGATCGAAGCATATATCGAAAAAGGCGGCTACACCGCCCTGAAAAGCTGCCTCACCGAAAAGACTCCCGAGGACGTCATCGAGATCATCAAGACCTCCGGCCTCGCGGGACGCGGCGGCGCAGGCTTCCCGACATGGTTCAAATGGAACGCCGCCCGCCAGAGCGCAGGCGACGACAAATATCTGATCTGTAACGCCGACGAGGGCGACCCCGGCGCGTTCATGGATCGCGCGGTCATCGAGTCCGACCCGCATAACCTGATCGAGGGTATGCTGATCGGCGCCTACGCCATCGGCGCAAAGCATGCGGTCGTCTACGTCCGCGCCGAGTATCCGCTGGCGATCAAGCGTCTGACCAACGCCATCAAGCAGGCGAAGGAGCAGGGCATCATCGGCGAGAATATCTTCGGCACCGATTTCTCCTGCGACTTCATGATCAAGGCGGGCGCGGGCGCGTTCGTCTGCGGCGAAGAGACCGCTCTGATCGAATCTCTGGAGGGTCACCGCGGTATGCCGCGCTTAAAGCCTCCGTTCCCGGCGCAGTCCGGCTTCTGGCGCAAGCCCTCTAACATCAACAACGTCGAGACCTTCGCCAACGTCGCATGGATCGTGAACAACGGCGGCGAGGCATTCGCGGCGATGGGTACCGAGGGCAGCAAGGGCACCAAGGTGTTCGCTGTCACCGGTAAGGTCAAGCGTTCGGGTCTCGTCGAGATCCCGATGGGCAAGACGCTGCGCGACGTCATCTTCGACATCGGCGGCGGCATGAAAACCGACAAGCCCTTCAAAGCTGTCCAGATGGGCGGTCCCTCCGGCGGCTGCATCCCCGCTAGCCTGATCGACACCGTCATCGACTACAAAGCCCTCGGCGCTACCGGCGCGATCATGGGATCGGGCGGTATGGTCGTCATGGACGAGAGCACCTGCATGGTCGGCATGGCTAAGTTCTTCCTCGACTTCACCGCCAAGGAAAGCTGCGGCAAATGTATCCACTGCCGTATCGGCACCAAGCGTATGCTCGAGATGCTCGACCGCATCACCAAGGGCGAGGGCAAGGAAGGCGACATCGAGCTGCTCGAGGAGCTGTGCTACTCCATCAAGGACGGCGCGCTCTGTGGTCTCGGTCAGACGGCTCCCAACCCCGTTCTCACCACCATCAAATATTTCCGCGATGAATACGAGGCGCACATCAATGAGAAGAAGTGTCCCGCCGGCGAATGCTCCGATCTGATCGAATACAGCATCGACGCCGACGCCTGCCGCGGCTGTACGCTCTGCGCGCGCAACTGCCCGGTAGAGGCGATCTCCGGCTCTGTCAAGCAGCCTCATGTCATCAACACCGATAAATGTATCAAGTGCGGCAAATGTTACTCTGTCTGTAAGTTTGGCGCAGTTAAAAAAGCGTAAAGGAGGGCTGAACATGATCAATTTGACTATCAACGGAAAACAGATTCAGACCCTTGAAGGCACCACCATCTTAGAAGCGGCGCGTGCCAACGGCATCGACATCCCCACCCTGTGCTACGACAAAGCGGTCGAGATCTACGGCGCGTGCGGACTGTGCGTGGTCGAGGCTGAGGGCATCCCGAAGCTGCTGCGCTCCTGCTCCGCAAAATGCACCGAGGGTATGGTCGTCAACACCGAATCCGACCGCGTCATCCGCTCCCGCAAGGTCGCGATGGAGCTTCTCATGTCCGCTCACGACGGCGACTGCGTCGCGCCCTGTCAGCTCAACTGCCCGGCGCACACCGATTGTCAGGGCTATGTCGGACTGATCGCCAACGGCGAGTACGACGCCGCATTGAAGCTGATCAAAAGCAAGATCTCTCTCCCCGCGTCCATCGGTCGCGTCTGCCCGCATCCGTGCGAGAAGGCGTGCCGCCGCAAAAACGTCGAGGAGCCCATCAATATCGCCGCTCTGAAAGCATTCGCAGCGGATATGGATCTTAACAGCGAGAGTTACGTCCCTGAGTGCAAGCCTGCAACCGGCAAAAAGGTCGCGATCATCGGCGGCGGCCCTGCCGGACTGACAGCCGCCTTCTATCTGACGATCCTCGGTCACGAGGTCACCGTCTATGATATGATGGAAAAGATGGGCGGTATGCTCCGCTACGGCATCCCGCAGTACCGTCTGCCCAAGGAGGTTCTCGATAAAGAGATCGCCGTGATCGAAAAGACCGGCGTCAAGATGGTCAACAACGTCAAGCTCGGCGTCGACTTCACCATCGAGTCCCTCAAAGCCGAAAACGACGCGGTCATCGTCGCCGTCGGCGCGTGGAAGTCAAGCTCCATGCGCACCCCGGGCGAAGAGCTCGACGGCGTCTACGGCGGTATCGACTTCCTCCGCTCCGTCATCAAGGGAGAGGCGCCGGATATCGGCGATTCCGTTGTCATCTGCGGCGGCGGCAACACCGCGATGGACGCCTGCCGTACCGCAGTCCGCTTAGGCGCTAAGGACGTCTACATCGTCTACAGACGTACCCGCAATGAAATGCCCGCTGATCAGCTCGAGATTGACGAAGCCGAAGAAGAGGGCGTTACCTATAAATTCCTGACCAACCCGATCTCCTTCAACGGCGAGGACGGCAAAGTCAAGTCCATCACCCTCCAGATCATGGAGCTGGGCGAGCCGGACGCCTCCGGTCGCCGCAGACCCGTACCGGTCGAGGGCAAGACCGAGGAGATCGCGGTCGATTCCGTCATCCTCGCAATCGGTCAAAAGCTCGTCACCGACGACGTCAAAGAGCTTGATCTCAACGACCGCGGCAACATTATTGCCGATCCCGACTTCTTCACCACCTCGATCGACGGCGTATTTGCCATCGGCGACGCCACCAACCGCGGCGCCTCCATCGCGATCGAAGCCATCGGCGAGGCTGACCGCTGCGTCAAGGCGGTCGACGCCTATTTAAACGGCGAGGCGCTCGATACCCGCGTTCCGTATATCAGCAAGCGCGACGAGAGCAGGATCGACTATTCCGACCGCGAGAAGCAGAGCCGCGTCAACCCCAATGTGCTGGCTCCCGAGGTGCGCAATAAGAACTTTGACGAAGTCAGCTTAGGCTTCACCGAGGACGAGGCAAAGCAGGAAGCCAACCGCTGCCTCGAGTGCGGCTGCCGCGAGTATTATAAATGTAAGCTCCTGAACGTAGCGCAGCGCTACGATATCGACCCCGACCGCTTCAAGGGCGAGATGCCTCAAAAGTACACCCGCGACGCCAACGCTTTCATCGAGCGCAACACCGCCAAGTGCATCCTCTGCGGACTGTGCGTGCGCTCCTGCCGCGAGGTCATGGATATCCACGCGATCGGTCTGATGGGACGCGGCTTTACGACCGACGTCTCCCCCGCATTTGCACTCCCGCTCGATCAGACAAAGTGCAACAACTGCGGACTGTGCGTGAGCCTCTGCCCGACCGGCGCGCTGACCGAGCGCTCCGTCCTCGATAAACAGGTACCGCTGAACGAGCAGTACACCGAGGAAACGATCGATATCGACGGCCAGCAGGCGTCTGTCCTCGTATCGCGCTATAACGGCAAGGTGCTGCGCGTCATCCCGAACGATGCGCTGACCCGCAGCATGGACCTCACCCGCGAGGAGCTCCTTGCAAAAGTCCAAGATTCCCTTTCCTAAGAGAGCTGTCAGCAAAGCTGACTGAGGGTTTATTCTGATACCAAAAGCCGCTTCGGTTCCCCGAAGCGGCTTCTTTGTTATCTCTCATCACTAACCACTGACCACTGATCACTGACCACTGGTATCATCTCTTGCACACGATCGCTCTGCCGGTCGCATTGTAGCCGGACTGGAACGATTTTCCGCCCTTGGCGATACAGCGAACGGTGTAGAAGTACTTCACGCCATTTTTGGCGGTCTTGTCGACGATCTTTGTCCCTGCGGTGTCGGCGATCTTGACCCATTTGCCCTTAGCTGTCTTGCGCATCACGCGGACATAGGTGCTGCCCTTGGGCTTGGTATAGCTCACCTGAACGCCGTTTTTGGTATTGACGAGCTTGGGCAGCGCGGGAGCCGCGATAAAGGTCGCGGGCCAGCCGGTCGTATTGTACGCGCTGACAAACTGCTTGCTTGCATTCATCGCACGCACGGTATAATAACGCTTAGTCCCGCTTGCCATCTTCGTCGCGATATACGAGGTGCCCTTGACGTCCGCGAGCTTCGTCCATGTGTTGTTCTTCTTATACATCACGCGATAATAGGTCGCGCCCTTGCTTGCGCTCCATGTTATCTTGGTACCGCTGTTGACGTTCTCAAACTTCGTGATACGCGGCGCGGCGACATAGGTGATCGCCTTGCCGACCGTATTAAAGCCGCTTGTCAGCACCTTGCCGTCTGCCGAAACACATCTGACGGTATAGGTATACTTCACGCCGGAGCTGACCTTCTTATCCTCATACGAGGTCGCCGTCGTATCGGCGATCTTCGTCCAGCCGGTATTGCCGTACTTGCGGAACACGCGGAACTTCACTGCGCCCTTGACGGTTTTCCAAGTGAATTTCACGCCGTTATAGGTGTTGGCGACCGTACCGAGCGCCGGTGTATCCAGCAGGAAGGTCACCGTTTCCAGTCCCGTAACGGTCAGGGTCTTCTTATCGGCGCTGAAGGTCAGCGCCGCGCCCGGAGCCGCTTCTCTCAGGTA
>CACZAW010000025.1 GCA_902779225.1 uncultured Ruminococcus sp.
TTGAACGAGCCGATAGAAAACGCGACGCGGTTGATCTCCCAATTTTCGATCCCGAGTCCCGGGAAAGATACATGATACATAGCTACCTCAAAACATATGACAGGTCAAGCCTGCCATTCTATTGTGTTGATAGAATTGATATAGGGGTATCCGATCGGATACCCCTATATCAATGGTGCGAGTGACGGGACTTGAACCCGTACGTCAAAGACACACGCCCCTCAAACGTGCCTGTCTGCCTATTCCAGCACACTCGCATATCGAACAGTCGAATTATAGCATTTTTCTAATCAATTGTCAATATCTATTTTTGCAACAGTTATTTTACGATTTTTATGATTTTGGTTGTACTGTCAGCACAAATATGGTATAATAATTAATTGAAGCACTGTCGACCACAACCACTTTACTATGAAATGCGGTGAGCTTATGAAGAAACGACTGATAGACGTTGCGATGGGACGCGAGAAGCCCGATCTGATCCTAAAAGGCGCGAAGGTGCTGAATGTCTTTACCGAAAAGCTGGAAGAAAAGGACGTTGCCGTCTGTGACGGTATGATCGCCGGACTGGGCGTCTATGACGGCGACAACGTCGTTGATCTCAGAGGCAAATATCTGACGCCGGGACTGCTGGATGCGCATATGCACCTGGAATCCACCCTGCTGACGCCGGTTCAGTTTGAGCGCGTATCGCTTGCACACGGTACGACCGGTGTGATCTGCGACCCGCATGAGATCGCAAATGTCGCCGGTACGGACGGCATCGACTATATCATGCAGCTGTGTGAACCGCTGAGTATGCACATTTGGTTCAATATGCCGTCGTGTGTTCCCGCTTGCCCTTTGGAGGAATCCGGCGAGGTACTGGAAGCAGAGGATCTGGCGCCTTATTATGATAAGCCGAATGTACTCGGACTTGCCGAGGTCATGAACTCCGTCGGCGTGATCGACGCTGATGAAAAGCTGCTCAGAAAAATCACAGACGCGCAGTCAAAAGGCGGGATCGTTGACGGTCATGCGCCGTTCTTATCCGCAAAGGCGCTGTGCGCTTATGCAGGCGCGGGAGTACAGTCCGATCACGAGTGTACCAACGCACAGGAAGCGATCGAAAAGATCAGCCGCGGTCAATGGATCATGGTGCGCGAGGGTACCGCAGCGAAAAATCTTGACAGCCTCATCCCCATCTGCACGCCGCCCTACTGCTATAGGGCGATGTTCTGCACCGACGACCGTCATCCGGAGGATTTGCTCAACGAAGGGCATATCGACAACATCCTGCGCAAGGTGACCGCAAAAGGCATCCATCCCGCACCGGCGATCAAAATGGCTACGTTCAATACAGCGAGCTACTTCGGGCTGAAGGGCTACGGCGCGATCGCGCCCGGCTATCATGCCGACTTCACGGTATTCTCCGACTTTGAAAGCTTCAACGTCGAGCAGGTATATATCGACGGCAGGCTTGTCGCCGAAAACGGAAAGGTCACCCTTCAAAAGCAGGATGATCTGCCGGATAATCCAAAGATCCTGCACTCCTTCCATATGCAGGAGGTCACACCGGAACAGCTTGCGATCCCGAAGATCCGAACCTTCCAGCGCGTCATCGGGCTGAAAAAGCACGAGCTGCTGACCGAGGATATGCTGATCCAGCCGACAGAGGACGGCAAAAAGAACGGCGGCATCAATATCGAGCGGGATATCTTAAAGGCGGCGGTCTTTGAACGTCACCACAATACCGGTCATGTCGGCGTCGGCTTTATCCATGGCTACGGACTGAAAAGCGGTGCGATCGCAACCAGCGTCGCGCATGACTCGCACAACCTGATCGTCATCGGAACAAATGACAAAGATATCGCTGCGGCGGCAAACGCTGTAAGAGAAATGAACGGCGGGTTAGTCGTTGCAGAGCACGGAAAGATACTGGAAGCCCTTCCCCTGCCTATCGCCGGCTTGATGAGCGATCTGCCGATCGAAGAGGTAGAAGCGCGGATATACGCCATGAAAGCCGCGGCGAAAAAGCTGGGCGTTTCGGACGATATCGATCCGTTTATGACGCTGGCATTCGTCAGCCTGCCGGTCATCCCCACCCTGCGTCTCAACGGCAAGGGGCTGATCGACGTTGAACATCAACAAATCATAAAAGTCACATTCTAGGAGAGAAACCCATGAAATACGATATCATCATTATCGGAGCCGGTCCGGGAGGCATTTTCTCGGCATATGAATTCGCGACAAAGCGCCCCGATCTCAAGGTCGCGGTATTTGAGACCGGCAACCCGCTGGAAAAGCGCAAATGCCCCATCGACGGCGATAAGGTCAAATCCTGCATCAAGTGCAAGACCTGTGCAATCATGTCCGGCTTCGGCGGCGCGGGAGCCTTCTCGGACGGCAAATACAATATCACCAACGATTTCGGCGGTACGATGCACGAGTATATCGGGCGCGATAAAGCCTTGCAGCTCATGCACTATGTCGACGAGATCAACATGGCGAACGGAGGCGAGAACACCAAGCTCTACTCCACCGCCGGAACCGATTTCAAGAAGATCTGCACCCAGAATCGTCTAAAACTGCTGGACGCTTCGGTGCGTCATCTCGGCACCGATATCAACTATATCGTGCTGGGCAATATCTATGAGAAGATCGCAGATACCATCGACTTCCATTTCAACACACCCGTCGAGAAGATCGAGGTCATTGACGGCGGCTACCGCGTCTATCACAAGGGCGGCTATGACGACTGTGACAAGTGTATCGTTTCGGTAGGGCGCTCCGGCTCCAAGTGGATGGAGACCGTCTGTGAGGATCTGGATATCCAGACCAAATCGAACCGCGTCGATATCGGCGTGCGCGTCGAGCTGCCGGCGGTCATCTTTTCCCACCTGACGGACGAGCTGTACGAGAGCAAGATCGTGTACCGCACAAAGAAGTTTGAGGACAACGTGCGCACCTTCTGCATGAATCCCAACGGTATCGTCGTCAACGAGAACACCAACGGTATCGTCACCGTCAACGGTCACAGCTTTGAGGATCCCTCCAAAAAGACAGAGAACACCAACTTTGCGCTGTTGGTATCCAAGCACTTCTCCGAACCGTTCGAGGATTCTAACGGCTACGGCGAGAGCATCGCGATGCTGAGCAATATGCTCGGCGGCGGGGTCATCGTACAGCGCTTCGGCGATCTGGAACGCGGCAGACGCTCCAATCACAGCCGCATTGAGGAAAGCACCGTCCGTCCGACGCTGAAAGCCACGCCCGGTGACCTGAGTCTGGTACTGCCCAAGCGCATCCTCGACGATATCATCGAGATGATCTATGCGCTGGATAAGATCGCGCCCGGCACTGCGAACGACGACACCCTGCTCTACGGCGTAGAGGTCAAGTTCTACAACATGGAGGTCGCGCTTGACGAGAACCTCGAGACCAAATACAAGGGACTGTACGTCATCGGCGACGGCTCCGGCGTGACCCACTCCCTCTCCCACGCGTCCGCGTCCGGCGTCTATGTCGCACAAAGGATCATGGAGCAATTATAATTCGAAATTAGAATAATAAGCCATACAACAATGACCGATGCAAACAGCATCGGTCATTTCCTTTAGATGGATATTTATACTAATCGGCCGAAAATCCAGCCAAGGATCGTTTCGGGTATCATCGCGCTGATAGCGTAGGTCACGAGGTTCGCCGTGAATGCATACACGATGATCAGCCACTTTTTAACGGTACGTTCCTTCTCGAACTTCGGGAAGAACCACAGGTAGACAAGTGATTCGATCACCGCTACGCCGATCTCAAAGAAAGCGAATGGGAATGAAAATACACTTTCGTGGAGCGACGGGTTGACAACCATGATCATCCCCATCATCAGCGGATGCGTCAACAGGTTCGTCAGGAAGATTGTCAGCACCTGCTTTTTGCGCCTGAAACCAAACGGGCTCGCGACGAGGATCTCGATAATGATCGTCTGGATCAGCAAACAAAGGATATACAGCATATCGCCGACATTCATTCCGTATTCGGCATACTTTGTCGATTTTGTCACCGACACGATCTCATCGTTCTCGACCGAGATATGGAAGCAGTTGTAATAAGAGTAGGCTTCGAGCTTTTCGCTTGATGCGAATTTGCCGCTGTCAGGATAATACAAAAGGATTTTGAACTCATGCGGATACTCGACCTTGAAAATGGACGTCTTATCGGTCAAATCCGCCATCTGCTGTACAAAGTAGTACCCGTCGGGATCCTTGTAATTGTAAAAAGCCTGAAAAACCGGATCGGCGATCTCGTCAGACTTTCTGTATCCGAACAGCTCGAAATCAAAAACCTTTGGGTCACGTTTACCGTTCTCACTGACATGGTGGATTCCCCACTCGTCCTCTTTGTCGCGATTGAGGAGCGTCATGTAGCAGGTGCCTTCGATGCCGCTGAAATAGAGTTCAAAATCAGGCTCAGGCGGGCTGTTCGCCGACGCGGTCAATCCCGCTGTAGTCAGGATGAACAGGAATACCGAAACAATAGAAATAAAACGTCGTTTCATGATCATGCCTCTCAGGGAAATGTTCTCCATGATCTATAACGTACAAGGACGTCGGAATGTTGCGTTAAGTGAAAACATTTCACGCGGTAAGATCAATCCAGATCGCAGGACTTGATAACTTCCTTGAGGGTCTTTGCGGAGTCGCGGAGCTTTTGGATCTCTTCTTCATTGAGCGAGAAGGGTACCTCGCTCTCGATGCCGTCCTTGCCGACGATCACGGGAACGCTCAGGGCGACGTCGGATATACCGAACCTGCCGTGCTGAACGGACGAAACCGGCATGATGGATTTTTCATCGCGCACGATCGCTTCGCAGATACGCTTTGTCGCCATCGCCACGCCGTAGTAGGTGGCGTGCTTTTTGCTGATGATATCATACGCGGCGTTCTTGACCTCTTCCTGGATGTTCGCTTTAGCAAGGTCGTGGTCGTGATAGTAGCCGCGCATTTCGCAGAAGCGGCTGATCTCGATGCCCGATACGTTCGCGCTGCTCCATGCGGCAAATTCGCTGTCGCCGTGCTCGCCGATGATAAAGGCGTGGATGGAGCGCGGGTCGACGCCTAAGTGGTTGCTGAGATTATAGCGCAGTCTGGCGGAATCCAGTACCGTACCCGAACCGAAGACACGGTCGTCCGAGAAGCCGGAGAGCTGCTTCGCGGCATAGGTCAACACATCAACGGGGTTGGCGACCACCAGCAGGATCCCTTGGAAATTCCGCTTGGCGATCTCGGGGATGATCGACTTGAAGATGCCGACATTCTTTTTGATCAGATCAAGGCGGGTCTCGCCGGGCTTTTGCGCAGCGCCGGCAGTGATGATGATGATAGCTGCATCGGCGATATCGTCGTAATCGCCCGCATAGATCGCCGCGGGCTTTGAGAACGGAAGACCGTGGCTGATATCCAGCGCCTCGCCCTCCGCCTTATTGCGATCAGCGTCCAGCATGACGATCTCCGAGAACATACTGCTCTGCATCAAGGCGAACGCGGTTGACGAGCCGACAAACCCGCATCCGACGATTGCGACTTTTCTTATATTAACTGCCATAAAATACAACTCCCTTTCGGATTGATATCATCTTTATCATACCACAAAACACCGAAAAATCAATATCGGAACGAGGGTGTTTTCAGATATATTATGTATAATTAATATACATATACATCTTGCACAAAAAATCAATCGGAAATTATACAGTTTGACCTTGCTTTGATTCTTTAAAACTGCTTGACTTTAAAACGTTAAAGTGCTATGATGTAGAGGCTGTCCTAGAATTAGGAATGAGGAATTAGGAATTAGGAATTAGGAATCGGGTGCGGGTGTCCCGCCTATAACCTTTCACCATTCACCCTTCACCATTCACCGAATATGATCATTGATTTTCATACTCACGTTTATCCCGAGCCGATGGCGAAACGCATCATGGCGGCACTGAGCAATGTTCCCGGCGTTGAGGGACATACCGACGGCACACTCAACGGACTGCTTGACAGTATGCGGAGATCCGGCGTTGACAAAAGCGTCATCCTGCCGGTCAACACCCGCAAGGGGCAGTTCGAGACCGTCAACAAATTTGCAAAACAGATCAATGATACATACGACGAGGTGATCTCGTTCGGCGGTATCCATCCCGACGACGACGATGTTCCCGCAAAGCTCGACTATCTGGTCGCCGACGGCTTTAAAGGCATCAAGATCCATCCCGACTACACCGAGACCTTCATCGACGACGAAAGGTACATCAACATCGTCATCGAGGCGCAGAAGCACGGATTGATCGTCGTGACCCACGGCGGCAAGGATCCCGCCTATGATATCATACATTGTCCTCCCGACAAGGGCAGAGCGATGCTCGACAGGGTATATGCCGCTACGCATTTCACCGAACCGTTCTTTGTGTTTGCGCATCTGGGCGGCGTTCGTCAGCTCGACGACGTCGACAGATATCTGGTCGGTCAGAACTGCTATATCGATATCAGCTGTTCGTTCAGCGGACTGGGCGAATTCAGCGACGCGTCGGATGAGGAGGTCGTGGGCGTGATACGCCGTCACGGCGCGGACAAGATCCTCTTTGCGACCGATTCGCCGTGGAACGATCAGAAGGCGTATATCGAGCGGTTCAAAGGTCTCTCGGGGCTCAGCGACACCGAAAAGGAAATGATCCTGCATGAGAATGCAGAGAAGCTGTTGACAAACGCTTGAAGAATAGCGCTGACTCAGCAGATCATAACGCGCCTATCGGGTATTATCTATCGGAAACAGCGCTCTGTAAGATCCCTCGACAAGCTCGGGATGACATTACCGGCGTTGGATATTATTTGAAAATCATATGATTTTCAATCGGGAGAGCCAAGACTCTCCCCTACAATAACTCTCATAAAAGGAGTAGAAACTTTATGGACATGTTTATCAAGATTGCTTTTCTGGTCATCTTCTTCGCCGTGATGATCGGCGTGGGAATCTACTGCAGAAAGCAAAGCACAGACGTAAACGGCTTTGTACTGGGCAACCGCTCCGTCGGCCCGTGGCTGACCGCGTTTGCGTTCGGCACCTCGTACTTCTCGGCGGTCATCTTCGTCGGCTATGCCGGTCAGTTCGGTTGGAAGTTCGGTATGGCGTCTACATGGATCGGTCTGGGCAACGCCTTTATCGGCTCGCTGCTCGCATGGAACATCCTCGGCCGCCGCACCCGCGTCATGACACAGCACCTCGACTCGGCTACCATGCCCGACTTCTTTATGAAGCGCTATAACTCCAAGGCGCTCAAGATCGCTGCGGCTGTAATCATCTTCATCTGCCTGATCCCCTATACCGCGTCGCTCTATAACGGTCTTTCCAGACTGTTTGAGATGGCGTTCGGCATTCCTTATGAATACTGCGTAATCGCTATGGCTGTCCTCACCGGCATCTACGTCGTTATCGGCGGCTACATGGCGACCGCGATCAACGACTTTATCCAGGGCATCATCATGATCGTCGGCATCGTGGCGGTCATCTGGGCGGTACTGAGAGTCAACGGAGGCCTTGGCTCCACCATGACCCTGCTCTCCAAGATCCAGGCGGAGGGTACCGAAATGCAGGGCGCGTTCTCCTCATTCTTCGGCCCCGACATCTTCGGTCTGATCGGCGTTGTCCTGTTGACCTCGCTCGGCACATGGGGACTGCCCCAGATGGTACAGAAGTTCTATGCCATCAAATCCGAGAAATCCATCAGCACCGGTACCATCGTATCCACCGTATTCGCGGTGATCGTAGCGGGCGGCTGCTACTTCCTCGGCGGCTTCGGCAGACTGTTCGGCGAGGCGGGCGCAGACGGCAAGCCTGTCGGCGGCTTTGACTCCGTTATCCCGACCATGCTCGAAAACCTCTCCCCCGTTCTCATCGGTATCGTTGTCATCTTAGTGCTCTCGGCTTCCATGAGCACGCTGTCGAGTCTGGTGCTGACCTCCAGCTCGGTTCTGACCATCGACTTTATCGATCCGGTATTCCGCAAAAACGATCCCATGAGCGAAAAGACCAAGGTCTCCACCATGCGGGTCTTCATCGTCTTCTTCATCGCCGTATCCGCGATCATCGCGATCATCCAGGCTAAATCTCCGGTCATGTTCATCTCGCAGATGATGGGCGTCAGCTGGGGCGCGTTGGCAGGCGCATTCCTCGCGCCGTTCATGTACGGTCTGTATCTCAAGCGCGTACCCAAGAT
The DNA here is from genome assembly GCA_902779225.1 of uncultured Ruminococcus sp. Classification (GTDB taxonomy): domain Bacteria; phylum Bacillota; class Clostridia; order Oscillospirales; family Acutalibacteraceae; genus Ruminococcoides. The sequence continues at coordinate 8,240 of CACZAW010000025.1, forward strand.
CGCCGTATGGATCAACTTCATCCTCGGCATCGGTATCTCGCTGACCTCCTTTATCCTCAATATGGCGGGCGTTAAATTTGCAAGCCCCGTGCTGACCTACTTCCAGTCTCCGATTAACGCCGGTATGGCGGCGATGGTCATCGGCATCATCATCACGCCGATCATCGCGGGCATCGCACCCGCTAAGGATAAAGACCGCGTGAATGCGATCTTTGAGTGCTATAACAAAAAGCACACCGTATCCTCCAAGCACTCCATTGACGAAGACTGACAATATCACCAAAATTTTGTGAATTAAGCGCGTAAAAAGTCTAAAGCAATTCTTGCCTTTAGGCTTTTCGTGCGTTATAATAGTATAGTTGAACACCAAGGAAAACAAGAAAGAGGCAAAACAACATGATATTTCAAAAGGACATTGAAACCTTACCGAGAAAAGAGATCGAGGCGCTTCAGCTCGAAAGGCTGAAATGGGTCGTCAAGTACTGCTATGACAACGTACCGCTGTATCATCAGCGTCTGACCGACTGCGGCGTTCTGGACGGCAGCAAGATCAAGGAGCTGTCCGATATCCAATACATCCCCTTCACCACCAAGGATGACTTTCGCGATAACTATCCGTTCGGACTGGTTGCGGCTGACATGAAGGACATCGTGCGCATCCACGCGTCCTCCGGCACCACCGGAAAGCCCACCACCGGCGTATACACCAAGGAAGACCTTGATATCTGGTCGGACTGTGTCGCGCGTGTTGCTTGCGCGGGCGGCGTGACCCCCGACGATATCATCCAGATCAGCTTCGGCTACGGTCTGTTCACCGGCGCTCTGGGACTGCATTACGGCATGGAAAAGCTCGGCGCTACCGTCATCCCCGCTTCTTCCGGCAATACGCCCAAGCAGCTGATGATGATGCGCGACTGGGGCGTGACCGGACTGGTCGCGACGCCCTCCTATGCACTGTATCTCTCCGAAGCGATCAAGGAAGCCGGCTATCCCCTGTCCGACTACAGCCTGCGTCTGGGTATCCTCGGCTCGGAGCCCTGCACGGTCTCCATGCGTCAGCAGATCGAGGACAACTTCAATATCCGCGTATCGGACAACTACGGCATGACCGAGCTGGGCGGCCCCGGCGTCAGCGGCGACTGTGAAGCGCGCGACGGTATGCACTTTGCGGAGGATCACTTCCTGCCCGAGATCATCAACACCGATTCCGGCGAACGTCTCGGCGAGGGCGAGGTCGGCGAGCTGGTCGTCACCACCCTGACCCGCAAGGGTATGCCTGTCCTCAGATACCGCACCAAGGATATCACCAAGCTGAGCTATCAGCCCTGCTCCTGCGGACGCACCCATGCGCGCATGGCCAAGACCATGGGACGCACCGACGATATGCTGATCATCAAGGGCGTCAACGTCTTCCCCACCCAGATCGAAAACATCCTGATCAACATCCCCGATATCGCGCCGCATTATATGCTGTACATCACCCGCCAGAACTATCGCGACAGCCTGGAGATCAAGGTCGAGGTCACCAACACCGACCTGCTCGAGAACTATCAGCTGCTCGATAACCTCAAAAAGCAGATCGAGGCGAAGCTGCATTCGATCCTCGGGCTGAGAACAAAGGTCACGCTCGTACCGCCCAAGACATTGGAGCGTTTCCAGGGTAAAGCAAAGCGCATCGTGGATATGAGGAATGCGTAATAGAAAGCAAGCCTTCCCCATATCGTAGGGGCGGGTCTTGACCCGCCCGATTAAAAATCAAATGATTTTTAACATTTATCCGGCGCTTCTTTACAACTAAATCGCTGAAAGATAAAACATAACCGACATCTTAATTTCGCTTCGCGAACGGGAGAGTCAAGACTCTCCCCTACAATAACTATTTCAAGGTGAGATTTATGAAAGAACTTATGATAGGCAATAAGGCGATCGCCCGCGGACTGTACGAAGCGGGCTGCGCCGTGATCTCCAGCTATCCGGGTACGCCCAGCACCGAGATCACGGAAGAATTCGCTAAATACAACGACGTCTACTGCGAGTGGGCGCCCAATGAGAAGGTCGCGATGGAAGCGGCTTTCGGCGCGGCTCTCCGCGGTAAGCGCAGCGCGTGCTGCATGAAGCACGTCGGTCTGAACGTAGCCGCCGACCCGCTGTTCACCATGACCTACACAGGCGTGAACGCCGGCATGGTCATCTGCGTCGCGGACGATCCCGGTATGCACAGCTCGCAGAATGAGCAGGACAGCCGTCACTATGCGATCGCGGCTAAGGTTCCGATGCTGGAGCCGTCCGACTCGCAAGAGGCGCTGGATTACGCAAAGCTGGCGTATGAGCTGTCCGAACAGTACGACACCCCCATACTGCTGAAAATGTGCACCCGCGTCGCACACTCTCAGAGCATCGTGACGCTCGGCGAACGCGCTGAGATCACCAAGCCCTACGAAAAGAATCCGCAAAAATACATCATGGCGCCCGCCAACGCGATCAAGCGCCATCCCTTTGTTGAAGAGCGCACCGCAAAGCTGACCGCATTTGCCGAGACCTCCGGTATCAACCGCATCGAGGGCGGCGATAAGAACAGCGACTTCGGTATCATCACCTCTTCCACATCTTACCAGTACGTCAAAGAGGTATTCGGCGACAGCGTGCCTGTGCTGAAGCTGGGCATGATCAATCCCCTGCCCGTGAAAATGATCCAAGATTTTGCGGCTCAGGTCGGCAAGGTCTGCGTCATCGAGGAGCTTGACCCGATCATCGAAACGCATTGTAAGACGATCGGCGTGGAGGTCGTCGGCAAGGACAAGTTCTCCATCCTCGGCGAGTTCTCGCAGAAGAGCATCGAAGCCGCCTTTGACATGGCTGACAAGACCGTATTCAGCCTCGATACCGATATCCCGGTACGTCCTCCGATGATGTGCGCGGGCTGTCCCCACCGCGGAATGTACTATGTTCTCGCCAAGAACAAGCTGACCGTGCTGGGCGATATCGGCTGCTACACCCTCGGCGCGATGCCTCCCCTCAACGCGCTGGACATGACCCTGTGCATGGGCGCATCCGTATCCGGTCTGCACGGCTACAACAAAGCCGGCGGCGCCGAGACCGAGAACAAAACCGTCTGTGTGATCGGCGACTCCACCTTCATGCACTCCGGCGTGACCGGACTGATCAACATCGCGTACAATCAGAGCAATTCCACCGTTATCATTTTGGATAACTCCATCACCGGCATGACCGGTCATCAGCAGAACCCCACCACCGGTTATTCCATCAAGGGCGATCCCGCCGGCAAGGTTGATCTCGAGAGCCTGTGCCACAGCATCGGCATCAACTCCGTACGCGTCGTCGACCCCTATAACCTCGAGGAATGCGACCGCGTCGTCAAAGAGGAACTGGCTAAGGACGAGCCCTCCGTCATCATCTCGCGCCGTCCCTGCGTACTCTTGAAGTATGTCAAGCCCAAAAAGCCGCTCCGTGTCAACCCCGACAAGTGCAAGAGCTGTAAGCGCTGCATGAAGTTCGGCTGTCCGGCGATCTCCTTCCGCGACAACCATGCGGTGATCGACCCGACCCTGTGCATCGGCTGCGGCGTATGCGCTCAGCTGTGCGCGTTTGACGCATTTGAAAGCGAGGTGCAGTAACATGACTAAGAATGTAATGATCGTCGGCGTAGGCGGTCAGGGCTCTCTGCTCGCCTCCAAGCTGCTCGGCAGACTGCTGGTCGACGAGGGCTATGACGTCAAGGTATCCGAGGTTCACGGTATGAGCCAGCGCGGCGGCAGCGTCGTCACCTATGTACGCTTCGGCGACAAGGTCTACTCCCCCGGCATCGAGAACGGCGAGGCGGATTTCATCGTATCGTTTGAGAAGATCGAAGCCGCCCGCTATGTGGATAAATTGAAAAAGGACGGTACGATCATCGTCAATACCCAGCAGATCGATCCCATGCCGGTTATCATCGGCGCGGCGCAGTACCCCGACGGCATCATCGACGAGATGAAGCAAAAGGGCGTTCACGTCGACGATATCGACGCGCTGGAGCTGGCACAGCAGGCAGGCTCCGCCAAGGCGTGCAACATCGTGCTGATGGGCAGACTCGCCAAGTACTTCGATATGCCGAAGGAAAAGTGGATCGCCGCCATCGAAAACAGCGTCAAGCCGCAGTTCATCGAGATGAACAAAAAGGCGTTTGAGCTGGGATATAACTTTTAGAAATAAGAATTAAGAAATAAGAGATAAGAAATACCTAAGAATTAGGAATGAGGAATTAGGAATGAGGAGTGAGGAGTTAGGAGTTATAAATTGTCATTGCGAAGCCCGAAGGGCTGTGGCAATCTCAACCGATTATCTAACCACTAACCACTAACCACTGACCACTAGCCACTAACTACGGTGCGGGTGTCCCGCCATTCACCGTTATCCATTATCCATTATCCATTATCCGTTATCTTTCCCCCTTTAACTTTTCTCTCAATCAGCTAAATTGCCGCTTTGCGGCAGCGAAATTGCTTTACTTCGTAAATCAGCGAAATTTTGCGGAAAACCGCAAAGCTAAATTAAATTCGCTAATC
>CACZAW010000026.1 GCA_902779225.1 uncultured Ruminococcus sp.
TCATCTTTTTCCCCTCCAAATGTTCATATACCTACCAAGCGCCATGACGAGAATGTGCCCCTTACAAGAAGCACGAACTTTGATCTTTCGCTTTTGTATACCTATTGCTTGTGCACGCACAGCGTGCAACCCAGTGTGAAAAATTCCTGTCAAATGTAAAAAAGCAGGCCGAAACATATCAGCCTGCTTTGAAAACAGGCAGAATACCCGTTATCAGAACTTATGAGTTTTAGAATACTGACCGGGATAATAATACTTGATTCCGGATTCAATAACCGTCTCAAGATAAGAACTGATAGCATTTCCGTTCTTATCCAGACATCTTACTGCATAACAGAGATTTTGCTCTTTTGTTCCGACGACAGACGCATTATAGGTAGTAGAAGACGCGTCGATATCCGCCTTCTTGATCCATTGCTGACCGTTCCATACAAGGATTCTGTATTTGACGGCGCCGGGAACCGCATACCAAGAGATCTTATTGTACTTTGTCGCGGTGGAGATCGACTTGATGACAGGTGCGTCATAAAAATACGTCTGCGGAGAAGATTTATAGCCGCTGAGGATGACGCCGGAGGCGTTCATGGCACGAACGGTGAAATAATAAGGCTGACCGTTGACGACGTCGGAATATCTATAGGAGTTTTCGGTTACATCGGCAATCTTCTTCCATGCATTATTGGTCGCTTTGCACTTGATCAAAACTCTGTACTTGGCAGCGCCGGTGACCTTTGCCCACGAAACATCAAGAGAGAACGGCATAACAGCAACTCTGGGATTCGGTGTGGGAACCGTCAGGATGCTGACGCCGGTGGTATTATACGCAGAGGTATAGGTCTTACCGTCAGCGGAAACGCAGCGAACGGTAAAGGTATTCGCCTGATGATAACTGAACTTCTTATAGGTAAACGAAGTACCGGCGGTTATCGCCTGCGTCGTCCACTTGCCGCCGCTTTTCAGGAATACCTTGTATTTAGCAGCGCCGTTGACCGCTTTCCAGGACACAACCTGACCGTCGTTGGTGTTAGAGACAGAAACCTTGGGCGCTGCGATGTATTTGATCGACTTTGCGAGGAAATCGGACATTACCGGGCTGACGACGCGCACGGCATATTTATAGGTGTTGCCGCTGGAGATCTTCGTATCAATGAACTTAGACTCTTTGACTTCGGCGATCTGATCCCAGCATTTCTTCGTATCATTATAGCGATACGCGCGATAACCCGCCGCACCGGCAACATCGTTCCAATCAAGCAAAACGCCCTGATAATGGTTAGACAGCTTGACGACAGGGGTCGGGAGCTTATCGGATGTCAAAGCCAGTTTCTCAAAGCTGAAATAGGCGTCCTGATTAGTCAGGTCGGAAGTCAGCTCGATCTTTGAAGACGCGGCAGTCGGATTAACGGCAAGGAGAACAAAACCGTTATCGACGAACGAATGGATGCGATAGCCGGTAGCGTCCTTGGATATCAGCCACTTCTGCTCGGCGGCATTGCGCTCGGCGGCAAAAATCAGCGGGTCGCCGTCTTTTGCGTCCGGGTTCTTTAACTCAAGATATTTGTTCAGCTGCAGACTGCGAATCCTGTAAAAGTTATCCTTGCGCGTAAAATGCCATACCTGATTATAATATCCGGTCGCCTTATGGGTGATCGGCGTACGACCGGCATTAGTTGTTGCAGTCACAAAGTAACTGTTGTAATGGATCATTTTGATACGCGCATAAAAGCTGTTGCCGAGATTGACCGGATTGATATCAACGCCGGTCTCCTGCAGTTCAGCCGTATCTTTAGCAGGAACAGTCTCCTCTTCATCAGCATCGGCAACGTCGGCATCGACGTCGACAGCGGTGGAAGATACAGTTTCAACTGCAGCGTCCTCAGGATTCTCCGCCGCGTGCGAAGAAATCGAGCAAACGGTGAAGACGCTGAGAAGCATTGCAAGACATAAGGTTAAGGATAATAGTTTTTTCATCTATTTCACTCCATTCTTATCTAACTATAATTATACAGTTTAATTCTACACCATAATTATTTAAAGGAATTATTCTGAATCTTTATGTAAACATTTTATAAACAAATTGGTATAGAATAGACAAAATCTACTTAGAAGCCGCCCGTTTACAAGTATTGGAACGATTATCCAAGAATCGTCACGTTTTTTTGCTTACTTTAAGTTCAATTGCACATATCAGCCGATAAGATAAATTTTGTACTTGCAAAACGCGAATAATGCTGTTATAATGTATTGGAATTCGCAAGAAAGGAAGTTATATTATGCAAGGTTGGGTAATGATACTCATATATGCGGCTCTCTTCGGCGTACTTTACCTCGTGCTGATCAGACCGAACTCCAAGAAGAAAAAAGAAGAACAAGCAATGCGCGACAACATCTCTATCGGTGACGACGTCACAACGATCGGCGGCATCGTCGGCAGAATTGTCGCTATCAAAGAGGATGAGGACTCCTTTATCATCGAGACCGGTTCCGACAGAGTTAAGATGAAATTCAAAAAGTGGGCGATCTCCAGCGTTGATACCGTTAAGGAGCCTGCCGAAGGTACTGCAAAGATGAGCAAGCTCGAGCAGCTGCAGGCAGCGCGCGAAGCTAAGAAAAAAGAAAAAGAAGAAAAGAAAGCAGCTAAAGAAGCAGCTAAGAGTAACGAATAAGCATATAATGAATCACCTCAGCATAGATTTGACTGAGGTGATTTTTTATGTCCGGATTCTTCAACGGTCAAAAGCTGCCGATCAAAATCATCCTGATCGGCGCAGGGATCGCAGCTGCGGTAATGCTGCTTCTGACCTGTGCCGTAAGCGCGGTCATCTCGTTTATCTCTGCTGTCCCCTATTCCGCTATGCCTTATATCATCCTGATCGCAGATGCGGGCGGCGCATTCTGCGGCGCATATTTTATCGCGTCTGTCATAAAAAGCCGCGGACTGATCTTAGGTCTGATATGCGGCTTGATCCTGTTTATCGTCGTTTTGATCGCAGGGCTGAGCACCGGAGAGACGATCACCGTATTGACGGTGTTGAAGCTCATTGTTTTTCTGATATTCGGTATGCTCGGAGGGATCGCCGGCGTCAACAAAAAGGAAAGAATCCGTATAAAATAAGAAGAGGGCGTTCAGCCCTCTTTTGTTATTTGCATAAACTCAACCGGTATATCGGTTGTTACTTTGATTTCATTTTTATCGATCGGATGCTGCAGCGTAACGGTTTGACAGTGCAGCGCCTGTCGCGAAATCAACTCACGGCTCCCGCCGTAGAGATCGTCACCCGCAAGCGGATGGCCCAGCCAACTCATATGACAGCGGATCTGATGCGTTCTGCCGGTTTCAAGGCGCATTTCCAGCAGCGTATGACCGTTCCCGGATAATACGGGGCGATAATGCGTGATCGCCGGACAGCCGTCGGGGCGCACGGAGCGCTTCATTTTACTGTTATTCGCTAAACCAATCGGCTGATTGACGGTACCGCTGCTATGGATCGATCCCTCACAGACCGCAGCATACGACTTTCGGATGCTGTCTCTGACAAGGGCATAGGTCAAGCGATCCTTGGCGATCACAACACAGCCGGAGGTATCCTTATCCAATCGATTCAGCGCGCGAAAAACATACCGCTCTCCCCTGCTTTGCTGATAATAAGACACGATATTCGCAAGCGTATCACGCTGATGCGATTTTGTCGGATGCACAGGCATAGCGGCAGGCTTATTCACAATCAGCAGGTATTTGTCCTCATACAGGACAGAAAGCTCACCCTCGATCGGAGTGATCTCATTCTCTTCTTCGGGAAGTCGGAGCGTGATGACATCTCCGACAGATACGATGTCACGCGCCTTGATCAAAGCGTCGCCGCGGTAGATGCCGCCGATGTTTTTCAACAGCGTCATGGATCGCGCCGTGATCCCGCAGGTTCTGCGCAAAAAAGTCCGCAGCGTGCTGCCGTCATTTTCCTTCGTTACCCTGAACCTATATAATGTGCAGGACATAATGCGCCACCGCCCAGAACAAGACGAGTTCTAAAACAAAGATCACGGGAATACCTATCATAAAAAGAGGCTTTCGCGTTTTATGGCGGATGACCAGCATCGTCAGATACATAGCCGGAGCGCCTCCCAGCGCTGCGATCAGCAGCAGTGTGCGTTCGGGGATCCTGCGGCGATGGTTGACAGCCGCCAGCTTATCATATGCGGTGATCACGACAGCAACAAGGTTGATCAAAACCAAATATAAAACAAAATAAAACATATCTACCCTCGGAGTGAAGTCAATGAATGTTAAACGAATTCTGCCTATGTTCCTTTCCGTCCTGATCCTTGCGGGAGCGATTGGAATCAAGGCGGTCACTTCAAAAGATGAAAACAATAACACGCCGCAAGCAGTAAAGGTCAGCAAAACGATACGACGCAGCCCGGATGAAACACGCGGCGTCTGGGTGACCTATATGGATCTGGATATCGAAAACGAAACGGATAAAAAAGCGGCGTTTGAGAAGAAGATCAGCATGATCGTCAGCGATATGAAAAAAGGCGGCTTCAACACCATGATCGTGCAGGTCAGACCCTTCTGTGATGCGATCTATCCGTCAGAATACTTTCCGTGGTCGCATATTATCAGCGGCGAACAAGGCGTCGATCCGGGCTTTGATCCATTGGAAATGATCGTAGAGCAGTGCCGCAAGCAGCATCTGTTTATCCACGCATGGGTCAATCCGTACCGTATCGCTACCGAAAAAACGCCGTCGTCACTCAGCAAGGATCATCCGTATATCATGGATGAATCAATCGGCGTCAATATCAACGGAGAATACTATCTGGATCCCGCCTTGGGGAAAGCCATACAGCTGATAGCCGACGGCGTCAGAGAGCTTGTCGAGCATTACGACATCGACGGCGTACAATTCGACGATTACTTTTACCCGGAGGACTGCGGCGATTTTGACAAAGCGTCTTATCAAGCATATCTCAAAAGCAATAAAAGAATCACGCTGGAAGAATTTCGCAAGCAGAATGTCAATAAAATGGTAAAAGCTGCTTACGATGCGGCACATGAAGCAGACGACAGTATCCTCTTCGGGATATCGCCGCAGGGAAACCTCGATAACAACAAAGAATTATTTGCCGACGTCGCAACTTGGTGCGAAAAAGAGGGTTATATCGACTATATCTGTCCGCAGATCTATTTCAGTCTGGACAATCCGGCGCTGACCTTTGAGGACAGCTTGCGGGAATGGCTGAAACTGAAAAAGCATAAAGGCTTGCAGTTATACGTCGGATTATCCGGCTATAAGGCAGGTACCGACGCAGACGACGGCACATGGCTGGATAACAACGATATTCTGAAAGCAGAGATCGGTATCCTGCGAAAGGCTAAAGCCGACGGCTTTGTTCTATTCAGCTACGACAGCTTTCATAACGAAGACAACGCATCGGAGATCGAAAACGTGATCCGTTATCTGACGACCTCGCCGAAGCAGTAATCATCGCAAGCCTCGGTGATAATAACCGGGTAGATCTCGCCCGACCGAAGCGAAGCGTCCTTTATCCTGACGCGCGTATAGTTCGGAGAATATCCCTCCCATACGCCGTTATCATCCATTCTCTCAGCGAGAACCGTCGTCTTTTTACCGATCTGGCTTTGCATAAACTTTCTCTGTGCATCCAGCATATGCGCGATCATCACATCGGCGCGTTCGTGCTTGATATGCTCGTCGATATGCCCGTCCATCCGATCGGCGACCGTACCCTTACGGCGCGAATAAGGAAAAACGTGGGTCTTGGCAAAGCCGATTTCATAGCAGAAGGAAAGCGACTGACGGAACTCCTCATCACTCTCCCCTACGAATCCGACCATCACATCGGTAGTTACGGACGGATTATCAAAATAGGTACGAATATGCTCGACGATCTTGCGATACTCTGCCGTATCATAGTGCCGGCGCATCCTTTGCAGGGTCGCGTCGCATCCGGATTGCAGCGACAGATGAAAATGCGGACAAAACTTCGGCAGCTTCGACAGCTTTTTGAGCATATCCTCTGTCATGCGTTCCGGCTCGATAGAACCCAGTCTGACGCGTTCGACGCCTTCGATAGCGCAGACAGTACTGACTGCGTCGTAAATATCCGTATCATACTCCTGACCGTAAGCCGACAGATTAATACCGACCAGCACGATCTCCTTATACCCGTTCAAGGCGAGATCGCGCGCTTCTTTTTCCAGAACATCCAACGGCTTTGAGCGAACTCTGCCGCGCGCATACGGTATAATGCAGTAGGTGCAAAAGCGATTGCAGCCGTCTTCGATCTTGATAAAGGCGCGGGTGCGCTCATCAAAAGAGCGGAGCTGCATCGGCTCAAACTTTTCGTCCTTAGCATGAGCCGCGATACGGATGATTTGCTGTCTGTCACGCAGATATTCCTCCAACACCGCGGCAATATCTCTGCGCGCGGTATTCCCCATCACGATATCACAGCCATCAAACAGCTCCGGCTGCTCTGAAAACGCCTGAGGCATACAGCCGCACAGCACAATAATGCAATCGGGGTTTTCACGACGGACACGATGGATGAATTTACGGCACTTGGAGTCGCCTGTTGCGGTAACAGTGCAGGAATTGACGATGCATATGTCTGCAGAGCGATAATCCGATTCGCTTTGATAACCGTGTCCATTCAGAATATCGGACATGACCTGCGATTCGTACTGATTGACCTTACAGCCTAACGTCATAATATAATACTTCAAAATCATCACCGGATACAGTATACTGACATTTTACTCAAAAGTCAAATACAGAAAAAGCGGGAGCAGATTTCTCTGCTCCCGCTGATGTTATTGGGATTAAGTTTTGACTGATTACTGGAAGGAAGCGCTGAACTTCTTATCTTTCCATGCGGTAAATACAAGGTGTGTACCGTTGATCGGAATATCCTCGGACTGTGCCCAGCAGGTATCCCAGTCGCCTTTGGTAGAACCGGTAGGCATTCTGACAACAACAATGTTTGCGAATGCAGCCGCACCCGGGAAGGTGATATTCGAACCGCTGCCGGTGCCTTGGATCCACTCGCCGTTGGAACCGTTGCCCCATACCCACGCAAACCATGCGGGATTGGCTGCAGACGCTTCGCCGGGATCAAAGGTAATATCATCGCCGACGTGAACCGGACCATCAGTGCCGTGACCGGAGCCGGGCGATACGTTGCCGTCATAACCGAGCGTATAGGTATCATTGCCGTTATCGATCAGGTACAGGGTATGCGAGCCTGCGGGTACATACATCTTGTTGAACTCCTGTGTCAGTTTAGCCTGATTAACGAGCGTAACAGGATTAACAAAGCCTGCCCAACCGTCGGTGCAGTACTGGACGCCTGTATTATAGTTGCGGCAGAATACATAGCTTGCATCCGGGAAGTCATAGGTCAGCGTAGCGGACTGCTTGTCAAACTTCGCTTCCTTATTTCTGCTGGCGTCATCTGTACCGAACGCTTCACAGTAGATTACCGCGACAAAGTCGTTAGACAGAGGTCTGGTCTGAACATCGGGAGCATCGGTCGGATCGTCAACGACAGGAGGATCGGTCGGATCGTCGATGACAGGAGGATCGGTCGGAGCAGGCGCATCAGTGGCAGGAGGTGTGGGAGTGCCGTTGATATCCTCGCCGATGCCGTATTTGTTCCTGCCGCCGGCAGCCTTATCCAAACCGGCTAAGTAACGCTGGATAACGGTAGCGTCAAGGATCGTGATCGACTTATCGTTATCCGCATCCGCGCATTCCTTGAAGTCCTCCTCGATGTACGCCAGGCTGACCTTGAATCTCTGGATCCTGGTAGCGTCATAAATGCTGACGATGCCGTCGCCGTCAGCGTCGCCGCGCAGACGGACGCCGGGAGCAGCAGTCGGCTGAGGCGAAGATGTGGGGATAGCCTGTGTCGGAGGCTGGGTCGCCTGTGTCGGAGGCTGAGTGGGATCATCGCCGCCGAGGGTTGTATCGGAGACCTTCAGGGAAGCCTCGGGATAATCGCCGTAGTCCTCAAATCTCAGATCTCTCATGATCATAGCGCCGACGAGCTGGTAGCCGCCCTTTTCACGGTTCGCCTTGTTATTCGCAGTGCCGTAGTTGACAACGGTCTCAGGCATGGTACGTCCGCAGTAGCCCTGGCATTCGTTGAAGGAATGGAACAGGTGGCAGCGTCCGTATTCATCGCAATGAGCCTTATCGGAATATTTAGCAGCGATAAAGCCTTCGTTGAACTTAACGTAGTTGGTCTGAGCCGGAACGGTATAGGACAGAATGCCGGTATTGGTGCCGGTGAGCTGATACGCGTCGTATGCAGCGATCTGCGTGCTGGCAGCCTCGCCGGTCTTGCAGTAGACCCAAACGCCCGGCCACTTCATAGCGGAGTTGTCAAAGTAGACCTTCTTCGCCTCGTTAGCGTCCTTCTTCTTGATCGAATAGGTTCTGGTGACGGTCTTCGATCCGTTGGTCGCGGTAATAGTGATGTTGATGCTCTTGCCATACGGGATAGTGCTGTTGAGCTTGAAGGTTGTGGTGCCGCCGTTAACGGTCTTGGCAGCAAGGTTGTTGACCTTGATGGTACCGGAGGTAGCATCCTTGAGATCGACAGTGATGTTCGCGGTAGCCGCGGTGTATCTGCTGAGAGTCTCGGGAGTCAGGGTGGTGTTATCAAGCTTCAGAGAGATGATCGGAGCAGAGTTGTTCTTATCCTTGTTGTAGACGACCGCAACGCCGGATGCGCCTACGTTACCGGAGATCTTGCCGCCGGAAACGGTGAACTTGTTGCCGGTGACCTGATCGGTATAGGTGCCGTTTGTCATCGAGCAGCTCTGGTTGACGGAAGTCGAGGAAGCGTTCAGTTTAACGATAACCATACCGGTGGTGCCGCGCTGGACGAACAGGTTCGCACCGGAAGCCGTAACAGACTCGCTCTGACCGGCAAAGGCATTCTTAAAGTGATTGACAGCTACGACAGAAGGATCCTTCCATGTATCGGCAGAGCCGGGAGCGCCCATAAGATCATCGTACTTGATGAAGCCGGGGGAATCCAGAGCCTCGTGCTTCGGACGGACAAAGAACAGTGCGGGAGCATCAGCGCGCGCGCCGATCGCCGCCCAACCGACGATCTGCTGCTTCTTGGAGAGAGAAGTGGATTTCTGATCGCAGAAGGTATCGTGAGACTCTACCCACAGAACATTATCCTTCTTCTGAGAACCGCTGTAACCGTAGTTGACAAGCCCGGAAGCGTTCTTGGAGGACAGAGCGCCGCGTACGGTATCGCCGTAAGCGTAATCGGTAACGCTCATGTACTTCGTATAGGAAGTGATGTTGAATTTTCCGGCGTTTGCGAGGACCTCGCCGTAGATAAACGCGTTGGAATTCTTATTTTTGATTGCATTCGTGATAGTGGGCCAGTAATCAGAACCGTTGGAATCATCGGGAGTCTCGATGTGCTTAGCAGCGTCAAAGCGGAAGCCGTCAACGCCGTTATCGCACAGCGGGTTGAGGAGGTTGTTGATTACATAGTTCTGATAGTCCTTATTCTCTGTCTTGAGGTCGGGAAGCTGACCGCCCATATCGTTTTTGGTCATCGCGTCACGGCTGGAGTCGGAAGTCGGCTGCAGACCGCTTAAGGGACCGCGGCGAACATACTGCTTCACGGAAGCGGCGATTCTGTTCACATCAGCCTTGCTTTCGCAGTTCATGACATGGTTGGTGACAACGTCAGCGATCACCTTGATGCCGCGCTTATGCAGCTCGGTGGTAGCTGTCTTCAACTCAGCAGCGGTACCGAGAGCGTTGCCGACCTTCATATCAGTGGGCTGATAGAACGACCACCAGTCAGTCGCGTAGGAACCGTCGTTAACGGTAGCCTTAGTGGCCTGGATCGGGGAAATCTGCACCGTGCTGTAGCCGGCGGCGGCGATCTCGTCAGCATATTTGACAAGATCTCTCATGCGCCAGTTGAAGGCGTGCAGAATGTTACCCTGTTGTACGGTGTTTGTCAGGTTGTAGTCATTTGTTGCAGAAGCAGACGTCGGTGCAACTTCGTCGGCGGTTTTTGCCGAGAAGGTAGCAGGAATGACAGTCAGCGTCAGCAACACGGCGACAACCATGAGCAGACTTACTACTTTTTTTAATTGCATCTTAAAAACCTCCTAAATATAATTAATACAATTATTGTTTATCTTTCTGAACCGGCTCGGGCGTCTCCTCCACCGTCGGAGCGTCGCTTTCGGCCGCTTCAGCTTCTGCCTTCATTCTGGCTCTTTTCTCATTTTTCCATGTGACCGCTTCGGCAACCAGCGTATAGATCGCCGCAAAGAACGGCACGCCGAGCACCATGCCGGGAACGCCGAACAATCCTCCGCCGACGATGACGGAGACCATGATCCAGAAGCCCGAGATACCGACGGATTCGCCGAGGATCTTGGGACCGAGGATGTTGCCGTCGAACTGCTGCAGTACAAACAGGAAGATGACAAACCACAGCGCTTCCATCGGGTTGATCAACAGCAGCAATACGGTAGACGGGATGCCGCCGATGAAAGGCCCGAAGAACGGAATCAGGTTGGAAACGCCGATAATAACACTAATGAGCAGCGGATAGTCGAAGCGGAAGATCGACATACCGATAAAGCACATCAGACCGATGATCGAAGAATCAATGATCTTGCCGATGATAAATTTACCGCATTTGGTATTGAACACCGTGCAAACATGGAAGAAACGCTTGCTGAATTTTTCCGGTGTGAACGCGGAGATCACACGGCGGGACTGAGACAACAGCTTTTCTTTTTCGGCGATCAGATAGATCGAGATAACGATGCCGATACCCCAGTTATAAACCGCGGTGCCGATATCCACCATCGTCGTAAAGGCGGACGGCAGCAGGCTCGCGCTCATATTCTTGAAGAACTCAGTCGCCTCGTTACCGGTGATCAGGGTAACAACATTATTGAAGGTTGCAAACTCATACAGATCGTAGCCGGTAAGATTATCCACAAATACCGCCGTATCGTCAGCCCATGCTCTGAGGGTCAACTCGTATTCAGGCACATTATCGATAAAGGTCTGGATACTCGAAGCGAGCTCAGGGATCATCATACTGATCAAAAAGATAATGATACCGAATACAATGATATAGGACAAGGTGATCGACAGCGGCTTGTTGAATTTTTTCAGCCACTTATGTTTTGTTCCCATATTTTTGAAAGCGTGATTACGAAAGAGCTTGTACGGATAGTTCAACACATAAGCGATAAACAGGCCGTAGATGATCGGATTGATGACCGTGAAGATCAGTCCGAGGAAATCCAGCACATCATTCACATGAATGAAGAGAAAAATCAGCGCTGTCGTAAATAGGATTATTAACATTATAGTCCTAATATTGCTTTTTTTCAATATATCACCTCAAATTATGAGAAACTTTTTTCATTATCAGAACAAACTCATCTGAGCGCTCTCCGGAAGATCGGCTAAGGCGCCGCAGTCTCTGAGCGTTTCAACGACAGACTTTGAGACCTTTGCCTTCAGCGTGATATCCTCGATCGAGAGGTATTCGCCGAGTGAAGCGTGCTGCTCCAACGCCTCGGCGGCGTTCTCACCGATACCGGCAAGCGAGCAGAACGGCAGCCGGATCTTTCCGTCCTCGATGACGAATGACTTAGCCTTAGACTTAAAGATATCCACCGGCAGGACCTCGATCCCGCGGGCGAGCATCTCGTTCATAATCTGCAGCATCGGGATCTCCTGCTTCTCTTTATCAGAGGCGGAGAAACCCTTTTCGTTGATCATTTTGATCTTATTCAGAACAGCCTGTCTGCCCTTGATCAGGGTCGCGCCGTCAAAGTTATCGTTGCGCACGGTAAAATACGCCGCGTAGTATTCGACAGGGCGATGCACCTTGTACCAACCGAGCCGCAGTGTCGCGATCATATACGCCGCGGCGTGCGCCTTCGGGAACATATACTTGATCTTCATGCAAGAGTCGATATACCACTGGGGTACGTCGTGCTCCTTCATGGCGTTGAAATGCTCTTCGGTCAACAGCTTTGTCGCCTTGCCCTTACGCACGATCTCCATGATTTTGAACGCCATGGACGGTTCCAGTCCTTTGTGCAGCAGATAGGTCATGATCGAATCTCGCGTACCGATGACCTCAGAGATCGTACAGGTGCCTTCCTTGATCAGATCGGCGGCGTTGCCGATCCAAACGTCGGTGCCGTGAGACAATCCCGATACCTGCAGCAGGTCGGAAAAGGTCTTGGGCTGAGATTCTATCAGCATCTGTCGGACAAAGGAGGTGCCGACCTCCGGCAGTGAGAAGGTGCCGGTCTGTGAATCGATATCCTCCGGTGTGACGCCGAGCGCCTCGGTCGACGTAAAGAGCGACATGACAGCGGGATCGGACATGGAGACCTTCATCACGGGGATACCGGTGAATTCTTCCAGATAATGGTAGATCGTCGGAACATCGTGTCCCAGTTCATCCAGCTTTGTGATAGTATCGTGGATGGAGTGGAAATCGAAGTGAGTCGTGATATTCGGAGAGGTCATATCGTTTGCAGGATGCTGAACGGGACAAAAGTCATAGACGTCCATCCCCTTCGGGACGACGACCATGCCGCCGGGATGCTGACCGGTGGTGCGCTTGA
>CACZAW010000027.1:0-3880 GCA_902779225.1 uncultured Ruminococcus sp.
CTATCTGCTGGCGTATTATCTGGATATGCTGTTTGCCGATCCCGCAGCAGCCGCGCAGCTCGGCGCAAACGGAAGGCGGCGCGCCGAGAGAGAATATGACCCGCAAGCAAATATCGACACGCTGCAGCGCACCTTTACAACGATAGCAGAATCGAGCAGATAACTATGAAGGTAACATTCTTTTCCAATTTTTTACTGCACCATCAGACGCCGTTTTGCGAGGCGATGGTCAGCCGAATCGGCGACGGCTTTCGCTTTGTCGCGACCGAGCCGATCCCGCAGGATCGGCTGGATATGGGCTACCGTAATATGGAGGATACGCCGTATGCGGTCAACGCTTATAAGGACGACGCGTCCTACAGCGAGGCGCTGCGGCTGAGCGTTGAGAGCGATGTGGTGATCATCGGCTCCGCGCCCGAGGTGTATATCGAACAGCGTATGAAAGAAAACAAGCTGACCTTCCGATACAACGAACGGTTCTTTAAAAAATTCCGCTGGCGTTTCGATCCGCGCGCATGGAGGGTGCGCTATCTTCACGATACCCGCTACCGCCGCAAGAATATGTATATGCTGTGCGCGTCCGCCTATACCGCTCCCGACTGCCGCTTTGTTTTTGCCTACCCCAACAAGACCTATAAGTGGGGGTATTTCCCTCCGATCGCTCAGCAATCCTATCAGGATCTGTCTGCGCTGAAATCCCGCGGCGATGCGGTGCATATCCTGTGGGCGAGCCGGTTTATCCCGTTGAAGCATCCCGAGGAGGTCGTTCGGCTGTGCAAACAGCTCAAGCAGGACGGCAAGCGCTTTACGATCGAGATGCTCGGCATCGGCGAGCTGAGGGAAGAATACGAGAGGATCGTCAAGCAGGAGGGCCTCGACGAAAACATCTTTTTCAGCGGCCCCTATTCTCCCGAAGAAGTCCTTGAACGCATGAAACGCTCCGATATCTTCCTTTTTACCTCCGATAAAAATGAGGGATGGGGGGCTGTGATGAACGAATCCATGTCCTGCGCCTGCGCGCCGGTAGCCTGCCGCGAGATCGGCTCGGTACCGTTTTTGATCGAGAACGGCGTCAACGGGTTCGTCTATGACAAACACGGAAAAAACTCTCTGTATCTCTGCGTCAAACGCCTGATAGAGGACGCACAGCTGAGAGAAACCATACAGAAGAACGCATTCGATACGGTGAAAGACGTCTGGAACGCCGAGGCGGCGACCGATCGTTTGCTTCATTTGATCGACTGCATCCAAACAGGTCAGGAGACCGGTTATACCTACGGTCCCTGCAGCAGAGCATAACATCAGGATAAGATAGGAAAAGCTTATGATAAAACTGGTATATGTCATCGTCGGCGTCAGCAAATCGGAATATCTGAATATGCTGCGGATCTCTCTTGCGTCGGCGCGCAGGTATATGCCTGCGATCGAAATCGAGATCGTGACGGATGAGGAAACCGGAAAGGCGCTGTCTGTCGGCGATATCCCGCAAAAATACAACGCGCGTATCGTTGCCGTCCCCATCGAGGGCGAGTATACGACCGTGGAGCGCAGCAGGGTGCTCAAGACGAATCTGCGCGAGCTGGTGAGCGGCGATTTTCTGTATCTCGATACGGATACGATCATCTGTGAGGATTTCTCCGACTATGTGCCGCAGGGCTCCGTAAATCTGGTCGCCGACGCGCACTGTCTGCTTGCAGAGCAGGAAGAGCAGGGCGAGCCGATCCGGCGTGCGGCGCGGCAGAGAGGTCTGAACCTCGACGCCTGTGAGCGCTATTATAACGGCGGCGTCGTGATCGCCAAGGACGATGCGGTCGCGCATGAATTCTTCCGCAAATGGCACGAGACATGGAAGCGGACAAAACAGCCGAAGATGCACCATGATCAGTATTCTCTCAATGCCGTCAATATGGAAATGAACGCGATCTGCGAGCTGGACGGAACATGGAACTGTCAGCTGACAGCCAACTACAGGGCGTTTTCTTACCTCAGAGGCGTCAAGATCCTGCATTATCTCAGCCTGCAGCCTGAGGGGATCTATCGGCTCAACCGCGACGAGCTGATGACCTCCGAGCTGACCGACAGTCAGATCGAAGAGCTCATCGACCGTCCCGAACAGCATTTCCTCCGTTTCTATTTTTACGCCGAGGATTCCGTTGATAACCGGATCATGCTCGGCTCGCATTATCATCTGATCCGCCGCATCTACACCCGCCGCCCGAAGCTCTATCGCTTCGGAGAGAAATTCTTCTCGCTGTTCAGAAAATAAAAGACGAAAGGACGAATGCCTGTGCTGCTCAGCGTAGTGATTCCCGTCTATAACGCAAAAGAATATTTGGACGAATGTATCGGCTCCGTGCTCAGCCAACGGCTGCGGGATTATGAGATCGTTCTGGTCGACGACGGCTCCTCGGACGGCAGCGAAGCGATGTGCGACGAATACGAGAAACGCTATGATTTCATCCGCGTCACGCATCAAAAGAACGGCGGCGCGTCCTCTGCGCGCAACGCGGGGCTTCAGCTCGCCCGCGGCAGGTTTATCCATTTCGTCGACAGCGACGACCGTCTGAGCAACGACGGCGTTTATGAGGCTTTGGCGCAGGAGGCGCTCGACCCGAAGCACGATATCATCTTTTTCCGCCGAGAACGCTTCACCGAGGGCGTCGAGGGGATCGACGCGATACAGCCGGAATATGAGATCGACGGAGAGTTCACCGGTGACGTTTTGAACCATGTATTGACCAAAAAATACCAGTTGACGCTGACCTGTCCCGTCAATAAGATCTTTCGCAGAGATTTTTTGCTGGAAAACGATCTGTTTTTCACCGTCGGGCTCAACCATGAGGAGGACGAGTGGTTGCCTAGGGTGATCTGCTGCGCCCGCTGCGTATGGTTCGACAAGGGCATCTACTACACCGTCAGACAGCATCCCGGCTCCCTTTCAAAGATCGACGCCCCCGAAAAAACCACCGACAAAGCCTGCTCCAAGGTGATCATCGCCGTGAGTGGGATGGAATATATGGAAAAAAAGGCTCTCCCGCCCGATACGATGGCGCTGGCGGCGGAGTATTACTGGAATTATCTGGCAGACGCCTGCGTCGACTGCAGTCGGCTTTCTTCTGCGCAGAACCGAAAAAGAGTGTACGCCAAGCTGAAAGAGAAGAAGGCGTTCTTTCAAACGTCACGTTATCTGAAAAGCAAAAACAGAAGGATCATGGGATGGATGTTCCGGATCCTCGGCGTCAGAATCACCGTTTGGCTGACAGGAATACGATATGGAAAATAACCCTAAGATCAGTATTATCATTCCGCTGTATAACGCGGAAAAATATATCGACAGATGTATGGAATCCGTCAACGCCCAAACCATGAAGGATTTCGAGGTCGTTCTCGTCAATGACGGCTCGACCGACAACAGCGCGGCTATCTGCCGGCGATATGCGTCGCAGGATCCCCGCGTGACCTACATCGAAAAAGAGAACGGCGGCGCCGGAAGTGCGCGCAACGCGGGCATCGAGGCGGCAAAGGGAACCTATCTGGCGTTTCCCGACGCGGACGATTGGTTTGAGCCCGAGATGTACGCCGAGCTGTACGCGCTGGCTCAGAGCGGCGGTTATGATGTGGTGTTCAGCGGCGTGAATTACTACAGCCAGACCCCGGACGGCGGCGTGGAGTATTCCCGCACCCAGAACATCGAGGCGGTCGCTTTTACTGACCGCGCGACCTGCCGCAAAAACATCATGACCTTTTTCCCGACAACGACGATCTTTGACGTACCGTGGAACAAGCTGTATAAGCGCAGCATCGTGACGCAGAACAACGTCCGCTTCACCGATATTCGCCGCTGTCAGGACGCGATGTTCAACCTCGATTTTTACAATTG
>CACZAW010000027.1:3918-16930 GCA_902779225.1 uncultured Ruminococcus sp.
CGCGGACGTCCAGAGAAAGTTTCCGAAGGACTATATCAACGTCAACATCGCCTATTATTCGCATCTGATCGAGCTGATGGATCAGTGGGGCGTTTATTCCGGCGATATCCGTCGGCATTATGATTCGACCTATGTCCTGTCGATCTATTCGACGGCGGATCGCTATGACAACCCCCGATGGAATCTCAGCAAGGCAGAGCAGCGTGAATATATCGCAGATTGTCTGGGCAGAAAAGAGATCGTGGATTATCTGCCTCAGGCGCTGGTCAGAGAAGACGTCCTCCCGATCCTTGAGATCGTCAGGAACCGGGACGTCGATCAACTGATCCGGCTCCATAAAAAAGAAAAACGTAAGGAATCCATACGCAGCAATAAGCTGTTGATCGGCTTATACAGAAAGCTGAAGGGATAACACATGAAAAAGAGAATTCTTTTTGTTCTGCAGTCGCTGAGAATGGGCGGCGCGGAAAGGGTACAGGTCACAATCGCCAACAAGCTCGCGTCGGAAGGCTACGACGTCACGATCTTGACCTGGAAGCCGATGGATACCTTTCGGAACAACCTTGATCCCCGTGTCCGGTGGATCTACAAAGCGCCGGATGAGCATCTCGGCAACCGCATCCCGTATATTCGCCACAAGCTCTACGACGGCGTTATGTGGGAGGAGAGAGCGACCCCGAAACAATTCTATCGCTACTATGTCGGCAGGGAAAAATACGACGTTGAGATCGCGTTTTTCCACGGGATCGCCGTCGATATCATCGCCGGGTCAACAAACAAAAAGGCAAAGCAGATCGCGTGGGTACACAATAATCTCGAAAGACTGGAAACGGAGGAAGAAGTTCGCAAGGCAAAGGAAATGTATCGGCGCATCCGACACATCGTCTGTGTCAGCAAGGGTTCCCGTGAGAGCTTTATTAATACGATCGGCGATACCGGCGACGTTCGCGTCATCTATAATATGCTTCCGGAAAAGGAGATCCTTGAGAAGGCGAACGAAGAGCCGGAGGTAACGGTCAACAAAGCCGCCTTCCATCTCGTTTTAGTGGCGCGCTTTCATGCTCCGAAAGGATACAAAAGGCTGATAGAGGCGGTCGTCAGATTAAGACAAGAGGGAAAAGATCTTTCTCTTGCGCTGGTCGGCGAAGGTACCGAAGAGGGTCTGATCCGCGATTTGATCCGAGAGAACGGCGCAGAGGAGTATATCTCTGTCGTGAACGGAAAAAACAACCCCTATCCCTATATCAAAGAGTCGGATCTTCTGGTATGCGCCTCTTATAAAGAGGGTTATAATCTCGCTGTCGCCGAGGCGATGATCCTCGGCGTTCCGGTACTCAGCACCGACTGTATCGGGCCCCGCGAGCTCCTTGACGGCGGCAAATACGGAATGCTGACAGAAAACTCCGGCGAAGGGCTTTACAACGGGCTCAAGCAGCTGTATGATTCCCCTGAACTATTGGAGGAATACCGAAAGAAAGCTCTTGAACGCCGAGACTTTTTCGACGAGGACAAGATTTTTGCTCAAATCGCTGAAGTGCTTGAAGGATGATTCGTTATGCGTGAAAGAACAGTCACGATTTTTGTGACGGTATATAATATTGAAAAGCATCTTGATCGGTTTTTTGAATGTCTGAAAGCTCAGACCTTTGAGGATTACGAGGTGCTGATGATCGACGACGGCTCTGTTGACAACAGCCTTGCCGTCTGCAAAAAGTATGCCGAATCCGACGACAGGATCCGTGTGATCTCTGTCGAGCATGTCGGCATATCCGCGGCGCGGAATCTGGCTTTTGAAAATCTGCGCACGCCGTATGTCACCTCTTTGGACGGCGACGACCGGTTTGACAAGGATTATCTGAAGCATTTGATGGACGCCGAAGAAAAAACCGGCGCCGACATGGTGCTTTCCAATGTGATATTAGTGTACGAAGACGGAACCGAGAGAAATCGCTTCATGCCCCGCGAAGCAGGCTGTTATTCGCGGGATGAATTTCCCGCGCTTCTGCCCAAACTTCTCATCGAGGAACGGCTGAATTACCTATACGCAAAGCTCTACAAGACCGAGCTGCTGCGGGACGTCAGGGTCGAGCCGGATGTGATGCAGGGCAGTGATACGATGATCAATTTCAAGTATCTGAAAAATGTCCGCAGTATCGCGGTCATCGAGGACTACGATTACTATTACGTCCAGTACCAAAAGCGATCCGTCACCTCCTATATGGGCAAGGATTATTTTAAGCGGCTGTACCGCATCAATCGGTTTCTGCTGGATATCACCGCCGAATACGGTTGGCTGAATGAGGAAATGCAGCAGGCGATCGATTTCAGGATCCTCCATGTCGGAGTGAATACGCTCAGGCGTATCGCCAAATCTTCCGATCCGCGGCAGGCGAAATACAGCTTCGGAGAAGAGGTCGTCAACAGCGAGGAGTATCGCACCTCTTATCAGCGGCAGGAGTCACAGCGCGCCGCTTTTCGCGAGAGGTATCACTATGATATGGTCGCTCCCGGCGATGAGAAGGCGTTTATCGATCGTCAGATCGCGATCCTTGAGGATATAAAAAAGGACGAACGACGTAAACGACTCAGGGAAAAGTGTCCGGACGTCGTCTTTCGGATTTGGCGCGGTATCAAGAATATGTTGGGGAGATCCTGAAAACAATAGGTATTCGACCCCGTGAGTATATGAAAAAACAGATGAGGAAAAGCAAACAGCAAAGGAGCACAAGCCATGAAAAGAGTTCTGTTTATTTTACCCTCGCTGACTATGGGCGGATTGGAACGGGTTCAGGTCACACTGGCAAATGCCCTCCAACGCTCCGGTTACGAAGTTACGGTGATGATCCTCGACGATAACCGTGAGCTGGAGGATGAACTCGACAGAAGGGTGACGCTTTTCAGAAAGGTCTACAAAACGCACTTGGGGCAGTCGGTTCCGTATATCCGTACCAGATACTACGACGACGGGATGTGGGAATCCCGCGCGACCCCCGAGGAACTGTACAGATATTATGTCGGCGATGATCATTACGACGTAGAAGTCGCATTCTTTCACGGACTGCCCGTCAAGATCATCAGCGGCTCAACCAATAAAGACGCGCTGCATTTTGCGTGGATCCACAACGACTTTACCAAGATCCGCGGATTTCAGTTCAATTTTTCGAGCCTTGAGGATGTACGCGCGGCGTATCAGCGTTTAGACGCCGTCGTCTGTGTGTCCGAGAGCGCCCGCAAGGGCTTTATATCGGCGATCGGCGATACCGGCAACACCACTACCATCTACAATATACTGCCGACGATGCGCATTCAGCGCATGTCCAGAAAAGAGATCTCGTACCGGTATCCCGCAGATTCCTTTAATCTGGTTCTGGTCGGAAGGCTGAAGGACAGCCATAAGGGTCAGCGGCGCCTGATCTCCGTCGTAGCCCGCCTCAACAGAGAAGGGCGCAAGGTCACGCTGGCGTTGGTCGGCGACGGTTCCGACAGAGAGGCGATCGAGCGCGCGATCGATCAGCATCATGCGCAGGACTTCGTTTATATGGCAGGCAATCAAAGGAATCCCTATCCGTATGTGTCGGGCGCCGATATGTTGATCTGCGCTTCCTATTACGAGGGCTTTAACCTGACCGTCGCTGAGGCGATGATCCTCGGCGTTCCCGTCATCAGCACCAAATGCACCGGCCCGTGCGAGATACTGGATAACGGCAAGTACGGCTTGCTGGTGGAAAACAGCCGCAAGGGACTGTATTACGGTATCAAACTGATGGCGGATAACCCCCAGCTCGTTAAGCTCTACCGCAAAAAAGCGAAAAAGAGATTTGAGTTTTTCAGTGAAGAAACGATCATGAAGCAGATCCTCGATCTTTTCAGCGGGATGATTATGAATGAGAACCGTTAATAAACAGAACGTTCCGACAGGTGACGGATCACTATCAGTATAGGAGATGTAAAATGGACTACAAGCTTACGGTCATAACACCGGTATACAATATAGCGGAACACCTTCCGCGGTTTTTTGACAGCATCAGCGCCCAGACCTTCCGGGATTTTCGACTGCTGTTGCTGGATGACGGTTCCGAGGACAACTCTCTGGAAGTCTGCCGCGCATTTGCCGAGAAAGACAGCCGGGTAAAGGTGGTCGCCGCCGAGCACATGGGCGTGACCGCGATCAAAACCAAGGCGCTGGAGTATGTTGAGACTCCGTATACTGCTTACGCCGACGGCGACGATTATGTCGAGCCGGATTATCTCAAGCATCTGATGGATGCGCGCGAGAAGTACGACGCAGATCTGTCGATCTCCCGCGTTCAGTATGAGCTGGAGAACGGAGCGGTCGAGGGCGCCTTTCCCGCACGCGGCGAGCTGTTGATCCCGCGCGAGGATTTTGAAGAAAAGATCCCGATGCTTCTGGACGACAGAAGGTTGAATTACCATTACGGCAAGGTATACCGTTCCTCGCTGCTCAAGGATATCCGGATACCGGACGACGTTCGTCAGGGCAGCGACACCATGACGAACTTTCAGTTCATCAAAAACGCCTCTTCCATCGTTCTGATCGACGATCTGGATTATCACTATATCCGTTACAGCAAGCGTTCGGTGACCTCCTACAGCGGCGAGGACGCCTTCTTCAGGATCAACCGGATCAACCGCTGCGTATACGACTCCTGCAAGGAGATGGGGATCCTTAGCGAGGAGATGCTCCGCGTGATCGATTCGCGGGTGCTGCAATCCGCCATATGGGTCATCGACAAGATTTTTGTATCCGACAGCGAAGCCGCCTCAAAGGCGCGCCAGATCGACGATATCCTGCACGACGAATTTTATCTGGCGGCTTATGAGCGTCAGCAGCGACGGACAACACCGCTGAAATTCACGCCGATCGAACCGCAGAGCGGAGCAGCGTATCTGAAAAAACGACAAAAGGCTCTCGCAAAGCAGCTCAGAAAAGCAAAAATATTGAAGGCGTCACCGGGCTTTATCGTGGCGTTCTTTCATAAAATCAAGCATTCACCCTCGGAGGAATAGTTATGGAAAAGAAATGGACAACAATCATTGAACCGAAAAGAAAGCTGCTGGATCTGCGGCTGGATGAGCTGTGGCAGTATAAAGACCTGATCTTTCTGTTTGTCAAGCGCGATTTTGTCACAAAGTACAAGCAGACGGTTCTCGGGCCGATCTGGTTCATCGTGCAGCCGCTGCTGACGACATTGATGCAGACGCTGGTATTCGGCAATATCGCCGGACTTCCGACCGACGGACTGCCCCAGTTCCTGTTCTATATGGCGGGCAACGTACCGTGGCTGTATTTTTCTACCTGCCTGACCACGACCTCCAATACCTTCGTCTTGAACTCTTCGGTATTCGGCAAGGTTTATTTCCCGCGATTGGTCAGTCCGATCGCGACGGTCATATCCTCGGTGCTGAATTTCTTCGTCCAGTTTGTGATGTTCCTTATCTTTGTCGTCATATTTATGATCCAGGGAGCAAGCATCCAGATCACCTGGGTTGCGGCGCTGACGCCTCTGCTGTTGGTTCAGATGGCGATGCTCGGTATGGGCTTCGGTATCATCATTTCCTCCATGACGACAAAATACCGCGATCTGCAGGTGCTGGTATCCTTCGGCGTATCGCTCTGGATGTATGCGACTCCTGTCATCTACTCCGCATCCTCCCTCAGCGATGCCGTTTACGGTATCATTATGCTTAACCCGATGTCTCCGATCATCGAATTGATGCGTTACGGATGGCTCGGCTCCGGCACGACCCCGTTTATGTATTGGGGCATCAGCTGGATCATAACGATTGTGGTTCTGTTCCTCGGAATTATTTACTTTAATAAGGTTGAAAGAACCTTTATGGATACGGTTTGACGGAGGATTATGATGAAAGAAAGAGATATTGCGATTCAGATCACCGATTTAAAAAAGCAGTACCGCCTCGGCGTGATCGGAGGCCGTACCCTGCAGGCGGATATCCAGAGCTTTTTTGCAAAAGTTCGTAAGAGAGAGGATCCGAACAAGAAACTCGGACAGAAGACCTACGCCAAAAACGAAACCTTTCTGGCGCTTAACGATATCAACCTGACGGTATACAAGGGCGAGAGGCTCGGTATCATCGGGCATAACGGCGCGGGCAAGTCTACCCTTTTAAAGGTATTGTCGCGCGTTACCGCTCCGACAGAGGGCAGGATCTGTATCGACGGCAGGATCTCGTCCATCCTCGAGGTCGGCACGGGCTTCAATCCCGAGCTGACGGGCAGAGAGAATATTTACCTCAACGGTGCGATCCTCGGCATGACCCGCGCAGAGGTAGACAGCAAGATCAAAGAGATCATCGAATTCTCCGAGTGCGAAAAGTTTATCGACACCCCTGCTAAGCGCTATTCCTCCGGTATGTTCGTCAAGCTGGCGTTCGCGGTAGCGGCACATCTGGACTCCGAGATCCTTGTCATGGACGAGGTGCTCGCGGTCGGCGATATGAAATTCCAGCAGAAATGTCTGGGCAAAATGAGCGATGTATCCTCGACAGAGGGTAAAACAGTCCTCTATGTCAGCCATAATATGAGCACAATCCGCCAGCTTTGTGAGAGATGTATCGTACTGGATCACGGCAAAAAGATCTTCGACGGAGACGTTGAAGAGGCGATCGCGCTCTACTCCGATATCAAGCGCGGTAATATGCTGCCGAAAACCGATCTGAAGAACGCCAAGCGCAAGTCTTTCCAGCTCGGCAGCCGTCAGGTGTTATTGTGCTCTGCGGAGTTTTTGGATAAAGAAGAAAATATTTTCACCAGAGATGAGAAAGCCAAGCTGAGATTGACAGTCGAATCCCAGACAGAGATGAAGCATCCGTGCCTCAGGATCACTCTGAAAGATATGTACGAAAGGCGGCCGGGCACCATGGTTTGTACCGATCTCGGTCCCTTCCGCAAAGGGGAGAATACGATCGATCTCGAACTGGATCTCCATGAGCTGAGTAACGGCATTTACGGAACGAATATCAGCATATTTGATTATAATGAATACGGTACCGTCAGCTCCTTTGACGAAGTAAGGGAAGGCTTCTATTTTGAGATCAATCAGGAAAGTGATTTCATCTGGAACCAGCTTAATTGGGGTTCCATGCAGCTGGCGCGTCCCCGCGTGATCCGCTGATCCGTTATGCGGTATGTGAAGCGCAGTGACGGTGGATTAACCTTGATAACCAACGGTTTTCACGCTGCCCGCAGCGCGCTCGTTGACTTTTATTATCAATTTTAGTATAATAATATAGTTAACATATAATTGGATCAGTATTTCCGGCAGAAGGAGGAAAAATGAAAAGAGCAGTAATATTTCTAAGCGCATTCTTTGCTGCGATCTGCGTCATACTGGCAGTCATGTCGCCCGACGTGCTGTCGATGGTGATTGTCGGCGTGATGGCAGCGGTAATTGCTTTCGGATTTGCCTTCAGCTTAATACCTAACCTCATGTTCGGTCAGGGGTTCCGCAACGGTCAAAAGAGTATCGACCGCACCTTTGAGATCAACGCCGACTATGTTTGGACAGCCGTTGAGAGGGTTTTGCCCTTTTTCAAGCAAAAGCAGCTTGACGAGATGTTCGACAACTATCTGCGAAACGTCAGAGAGCAAAAGGAAAAGGGCGTTATCATCAGCGATATCGAAGATACCATCAATGAAGATACCTTGGCGATCTACAGCTGGCGCAGCGTATGCCTCCAGATTTCGGGCATCATGACCGCGCTCGGTCTTTTGGGTACGTTCTTGGGACTGGTAACCGGTATCAGTACGGTCGAGTTCAGCTCTGCCGAGGCGACGATGGACAGTATCGAGCTCCTCCTTCGCGGTATCGGTACAGCGTTCTATACTTCTATCGTCGGTGTTATCCTGTCGATATTATTCAATATTGCGTACAGATTGGTATGGAATATCATGCTCAGAGAGATGAACCTGTTTGTCGAACAGTTCCATACCTATATCCAGCCCTCCGCGGAGGAACAGATCCGCGCCAAGCAGTATATGAATACGGAAAAGATGATCGAGGCGCTGGATGTGCTGCGCACCAACTCCAACATGAGCCTGAGCAATTCGTCCGCTGCCGATCCCGCTCAGGAGCAGAGGATGATGATCGACATCCTGTCCGGACTGCGTCACGGCGAATTCACCTTCCTCCTCGAGCCTGTCTGCAGCCTTGCCGACCGCAGGGTCATCAAGGCGAACAGCGAGCTGCAGTGGAACCACTCGGTTCTCGGAACCGTACAGCCTTCTGTATATATGCCGATCGTCGAGGCGGACGGCTTTATCGCAAAGCTCGACCAGTTCCTCTGGGAGCAGATCTGTATTGCTCAGCGCAAGTGGCTTGACGCCGGCGTTCATCCCGTGCCGATCATTCTGAATATCCGCAAGACGGATCTGCTGGCGCTCGATGTATACGACTGTATCAGGGATCTTGTGGATGAGCAGGAGCTCGAGCCTCGTTATATCGAGGTCGCGATCGACGAATCCGCCTATATGATTTGTCATGACGAGGCGAAAAAAGCAGAAAAACAATTCCTCCAGAACGGCTTCAAGGTGTCTATCGCCAACTTCAGCGGCAACCTTGTCAAGCTCGGCGAAACGTCGGCTGACGAGATTTGCCTTGACCTGAATTCTTCGATGGAAGAAGGCGATCTTGAGAGCATTTTCTCTCAGGCGATGAACGCACACCTGACGCTGACCTGCGAGGGCATCTCCTCCGCCAAAGAGCTGGCGGATATCAAGCGTTACGGTTGTCTGGTCGGCCGCGGCTCTCACCTCTATCCCGAAATGACGCGGTTTGAGTACGAGAAGCTGATGCAGTATCCTGCGGTATCCTGATCGCGGGGATCATTCAAACGGTTATAACCGGAATAGGATTTTGCGATGAAATTAAGAAGGAAAAGATCGTCGGGTGACGAAGGATACTGGAAATCCTTTACCGATATCATGGCGGGCTTGTTGATGGTCATTCTTCTGGTTCTGATGCTGCTGTTGCTGTATATGACCCAGATGAACAAGAATACCCACGAGCACGACCATGATTACGATTACAGCCGCCCGTATGATGAAGATGATGACGAAAAGCGCTACGACGATATGTACGACCGCCCTCCGGAGGAAGGCGGCGGCGGTGGCGGCGGCGGTGGCGTCGACGATCCCGGTGAAAATGATAACCAGGGCGTCGACAACGATTACGGCCACGATAAGGCAGCCGTATTGGTAACGGTCGTCGATGAAGAAACGCGCAAACCGATCAAAAAAAAGGGCATCCAGTTCAGCCTTTATAACAGCAGCACCGCCTCCGGAAAGGTGATGGAGCTGAACACCTACTATCCGGTCAAGGTCGGGTATAAATTGTTCGACACGACAAACGAGGGCAATTTCTACCTGCCGGAAAAGGTTCGTTACGGCGCCTACACGCTGCATAACCTGAAGGCGCCCAAGGGCTACGGCATCGCGGATGACGTCAGCTTCAGCGTGTCCGAGTCGCGCGACTGGTCGGATCCCTATCGGATCACCGTCCCGATGTCGCCCTCCAAGAGCAACATCTATATCCAGACCATCGACGCCGATACAAAGAAGGGCCTCGGCGCCTGTGTATATGAGGTCTACGCAGAAGAAGATATCCGGACCCTCGACGGAACCGTGCGCTTCAAAGCGGGCGATAAGGTCGACGAGATCAAGTGCGACAACACCGGTCAGGGCTCCAGCAAAAAGCTGTATTTCGGCAAGTATTCCGTACAGCAAAAGACGGCAGTCAAATACTATGCCATCAATACGACCCCGCTCAGCGTGGAGCTGAATTATCTGAACGGTAAGGATAAGGTCTATAAGATCGGATGCGAGAAGACCCGCGTCGTGCTGACACTTCTCGATGAGGAGACCAAGAGTCCGGTTGTCGGCGCCGCGTTCTCCGTCACCGGCAAGGAGAATATGAAGACAAGCGAATACGGTATATTGAATATCACCGATTTTGAGAAGAGCAACTCCTATACGGTTGCGCTTATCAGCCTGCCGACGCCGTATCGTATGGCGACAAAGGAATTCACGTTCGACGTCGATGCAAAGGGCTTGATCGGCGGCAAGGCGGTATCCGAGGTCGAGGCGACAGCCTATATCATCCGGCTGACGGTATCTGCACAGGATCAGTTGTTCGGCAACGAGCTCTCGAATGTCCCCCTGCGGCTGTACGACGATAAAGACACGATCGTAGAGGAATGGACGGCGACCGGCGACAAAGAGGTCTTTGACGATCTTGAACCCGGAACCTACACGCTGGAGGTCAACGGAGATAAATCCGGCCGCGTGAGCCTCAAGCTCCAGGATAAACCCGGTAAGCAGGTATTGGAAGCTATCGTATGGTCGACATGGGATACCATCGCGATCATCGGAGGCGTTGTCGTTGCCGCCCTTCTGGTGGCATTGATCATCAGTTTGATTCGTTCGAGAAGAAAGAGAAAGAAAGATGAAGAAGAATAGTGCACTGAGAAAAAGCGATATCCTTTATCATGTCGTCAAAGGCTGGCGCGTTATCCTGCTTTTCGCGCTGATCGGTTTGATTGCCGGCGTCGCCCTGATCGGCGCCAGCTACATCCGCGGCGAAGTATCCAGAGAGTACCGTATCAATACGACCTTCGCCGTGATCACGCCCCGGGAGGGCGAAACCGCATCGGCAAATGCGAAAAGCTCATCGGCGTCGCTTGAAGAAGACGGCACAAAAAAGAATAATATCACGGAAGCGCGCGCGATGACGGATACGGTGATACTCATCATCAAAAGCCAGAAGAACATGAAGGCGGTCATCGACAAGCTGAATCTCAGAGGCGTAACCGAAACCGATATTTCCCGCAACCTGAATCTGGCTAAGCAGGGTGAGACCGAGGTCATCGAAGCGACCCTGCTGTGGCGTTCGGAAAAAGAAGGCCTTTCTATCATGAACGCCATCAATGAGGTTTCGTCAAAAAGCATATCCGACACACTGACATCGGGCAGCATCTCCGTTATCAATGAGCCGAAAGCGAATTTTATCGTCGGCGGCAATATCAGTATCTCCACATGGATCTACGCCGCCGTTCTGGGCCTGGCGCTCGGTGTGGGAGTCTGTATCCTGCGGTTCCTGCTTGCGCCGACGCTGATCAACGAGAGCGACGTCACCGCGATTTTCGGCATCGATACGCTGGGTTCGCTTCCTCTGGACAGAAGATATGCGCGTTTGAGACCGAACCAACCGGCGGATTTGCCGATCTTTGAAGAAATCAAATCCACCGCGCACCTGCTGATCAGCCATATGGAAGCGGCGCGCGTCAACAAAGCCTATATCACTTCGACCATCCATAACGAAGGCAAGACCCGTCTGGTGGCGGATATCGCGTTACAGCTCGCAAGGCTGGGCAAAAAGACCTTGTTGATCGACTGCGATCTATCCAATCCAAAGCTTGGCGCGCTGTTTTTCAATGAGTTGAAGTATGAGCAGACGTTGAATGCGCTGTATCGAGGCGACGCCGATAAGATCGACGCGATCCTTCATATCAACGGCTGTCTGGACATCCTCCCGACGATCCTCGAGCGCAATCCCGAGGATATCAACGACGCTCTGCTCGCAGAGCTGAAAAAGGTGATGGAGGGCTACGATTATGTGCTGATCGACGCCGCGCCCATCGGTGTAGACGCCGAGGTCCTGCGCCTGAATGAGATCGTCGATACGGCGCTGTATGTGATCCGTTACGACGACGCTAAGCTCGACGATATCAAGCGCTCGATGCTGCGTATCGCCAAGTCCGGCATCCCGGTCGTCGGCGCGGTATTCAACTGCGTCATCAACTGGCGCCAGACGATTATCAACGCGCCTAAGCGACTGAGCGCAGCGATCAAGCGCGAGGAAAAGAAGGCGCAGAAAGAGAAAAAGAAGAGCGCCCAGTATCAGGAGCGCATGGCGATGAAGGACGATAGGGAAAAGCGTCCTGACAGGCGCTATCTCGACGGTATCGCTCCCAGAGATGTATCCGTCGCTCCCGTCGCTCCCGCAGCCGAAGAACCGGTACGAACCGAGCCGGAAAAGGAAAGCCGGCGCGATAAGAAGGAGAGGGCGAGAAGGGAAAAGGAAGAGAGAAGAGCGGCTCAGCAAGCGGCAAAGAAGGAAAAGTCTGAGAAAAAGAAGGCACGGTCGGTCGAAAAGCCGGTCGTAGAGGAAAAGCCGATCGTTGAAGAGAAGCCGGTCGTCGAAGAAAAGCCGGTCGTCAAAGAAAAGCCTTCCGAGAGTCGTAAATCCTCATCCAAAAAAGCTCCCGAACCGAAGCCTGCGCAAGAATCTCCCAAGGTGAAAAAATCGCGCAGCCAAAAGATCGCGGAGAAAAAAGCAGCGGAGCAGGCGGCAAAAGAGGCGCAAGCCGAAGCTAAGAAAGCCGCTAAAAAAGCCGCAAAGAAGAATAAAAACAAAAAGAAATAAGTAACTATGAAAAACCGGACAGCCGCCGAGCTGTCCGGTTTTTCTCATATCTCCGCACGGTTACAAAAAAGTAATTTGATTTCGATCGCGGTATCGGTTATAATAAAAAGAAGATATTTATCATTTTTTGGGGTGAAGGTATGAAAAAAGGTATCGCGCTGCTGTTGTTATGCGTGATGATAGTATTTGCCGCAACAAAGCGCCTCCCAAGCGGCCGAAGTTTGATCCCTATGCAACGAAAAACGTCTATCAGCTATCCGAAAAGCTGACCGAAGAGCAGGATGGCACCGATTACGGAACGGTCAAAGAGAATCTGAAATACTATTCCAAAACCGCCGGCGATTACAAGTATTGCAACGTCTTGCTGCCCCCGGGCTACAACAAAAAGAAAAAATATCCGGTCTTGTATATGATCCACGGCTGGGGCTCCGGTTACGACGTCCATCTGTACGACGGCTCTTATCTGCATATCCTTTACGGCAATATGATGCGCGAAAAAAAGACCGTCCCGATGATCATCGTCAGCGCGGAGATGTATACCGATAAGC
>CACZAW010000028.1 GCA_902779225.1 uncultured Ruminococcus sp.
CGGCGGCGACGGCACCATCATCCATAATGCAAAGTATGCCGCACTGTATAACAAGCCGCTTCTCGGCGTAAATCTCGGTCGGATCGGCTTTGTCGCCAATATCGAGCCGGACGAGCTCGATGAGCTGAAACGGCTGTTCACGGGAGATTACCATATCGAGCGCAGGATGCTGCTGGAGATCACCAAGACCCGAGGCGATGATTCCGTTACCTATACCGCGGTCAACGAGGCGGTCATCCACCGCGACTCGCTGTCCTCGATGGTCGATATCTCTGTCGGGATCGGAGGCGAGCGGATCATCAATTACCGCGCCGACGGAATGCTGTTTGCGACCCCGACGGGCTCTACGGCGTATTCCTTTTCAGCAGGCGGGCCGGTGATAGAGCCGGATATACGGTGCATCCTGCTGACGCCCGTATGTCCCCATGCGCTGTCGTCGCGTCAGGTGGTGTTCGGAGAGGATACCGTGCTGACCGCGCGGGTGCATCAAAGCTCAAACCTCAAGTGTTATATGACCGTCGACGGTCAAAACTATGTGACCGTTTCCTCCGACGATACGGTCACGGTGAAAAAAAGCTCCATGGAGCTGCAATTGATCATTCTGAAACAAAAAAATTTTTATACATTACTCAATGAGAAACTTAAGGAGAATTCTTAAAAATGAAAAACAACAGGCACACAAAAATTCTCGAACTGATCAACAAATATCCGATCACCACGCAGGAAGAACTGATCGATTATCTGCGCGCCGACGGCTTTGACGTTACCCAGTCCACCGTATCGCGCGACATCAAACAGCTTCGTCTGACAAAGACCCTTCTGCCGGACGGCAAATATCGTTATCAGGCTTCTCCCAGCGCGGAAAAAGGCGCAAAGAACAACTTTGATCGTATTATTTCTTCTTCGGTTGTTTCTATTGAGCGCGCAATGAACATCGTCGTGATCAAAACCTTCAGCGGCATGGCGCAGGCTGCCTGCGCCGCGATCGACATGATGGCTTTCGATACGGTCGTCGGCACGATCGCCGGCGACGATACTATCATGGCGGTCTGCAGGGATGAAGAAACAGCGCAGAGCTGTATGGGCGACTTCATGCGCTATATCGCCTGATCCCCGAATCATTACTTAGATAAGGATTGTTTTTATGCTGACTAACCTTTATATCGAGAATATAGCGGTTATCGAAAAAACAAATATTGATTTTACACGCGGCTTGAATATTCTGACCGGCGAGACCGGCGCGGGCAAAAGCATCGTGATCGATTCGATCAATGCGGTGCTCGGCAAGCGTTCCTCGCGCGGCTTGATCCGCTCCGGAGCAGACGCGGCATTCGTCAGCGCGACCTTTGAGGATGTTTCCGAGCTGGTTCAAAAAAAGCTCTCCTCGATGGGCTATTCCGCCGAGGACGGTACGCTGATCCTGTCCCGTGAGCTGAGCGTGAGCGGCAAGAACACCTGTCGGATCAACTCCCGCCCCGCGACCGTATCTGCGCTGAAGGATATCGGCGAGTATCTCGTCAACATCCACGGCCAGAACGATAATCTCGAGCTGATGAATCCCGCGCTGCATATCGTGTATATCGACGCGCTTGCCGGGTTGGGGGAGAAGCTCTCCGCATACCGCAGTCTTTACCGCGAATTGAAGGCGGTCGAAGAAGAGCTCAGCAATGCTGATATGGATGAGGCGGAACGCCTCTCTAAGATCGATCTGCTGACGTTCCAGATCCAAGAGCTGGAGGATGCAGCGATCACCGTCGGCGAGTATGACGCGTTGACTAATGAAAAGAACGCGCTGCGCAACCGCGAAAAAATCGCAAAAGAGCTGATGCGCGCGCGGCTTGCGCTGGACGGCGACGATGAGATCGACGGCGCCCTGCGGATGCTGGACGACGCGTCCGATTCCGTGCTCAACGCCGCCCGATATCTCCCCGATCTGGAGAGCGCCTCCGATCGGCTGTCCTCCGCCTTGTATGAGCTGCAGGATATCTCCCGCGAGCTGGAGCGGGCGATGGATGATATCGATGCGAACCCCGGCCGGCTGGAAGAGATCGAGGAGCGGATGGATCTGCTCTACCGCCTCAAACGCAAGTACGGCGACAGCGAGGAGGAAATGCTCGCTTATCTCGATAATTCTAAAAACGAATTAAAAAATCTGACAGATTATGCCTTTAACCGCGAACAGCTCGCCCAAAAGCGCGATGAGCTGTATCAAAAAGCGTATAATTCCGCAAAAGAAATATCAGCGATCAGAATGGACGTCGCCGAACGCTTCCGCAAGGATGTACAAAACGAAATGGCGTTCCTCGAGATGTCGAATGTCCGTCTGGAGATCAGCAGGGAAGAGGCGCCGCTCAATACCCGCGGCATCGATAAGCTCGAATTCCTGATCTCCACCAATCCCGGCGAGGATCCCAAGCCCGTTTCCAAGATCGCGTCCGGCGGCGAATTGTCCCGCATGATGCTCGCGATCAAGACCGTGCTGAGCAAGGCGGATTTTGTCGAGACCCTGATCTTTGACGAGATCGATACCGGTATCTCCGGTTCTGCGGCGGGCAGGGTCGGCAAAAAGCTCAAACAGCTTTCCGCCGACTGTCAGGCGCTGTGCGTGACCCATCAGGCGCAGATCGCCGCCTTTGCCGACAACCACCTGTTTATCAGTAAAAGCGTCCATGACGACCGCACCTTTACGCAGGTCGACGCTCTGGATGAAGAGGGCAGGGTGCATGAGCTTGCCCGTATCGTCGGCGCCGAGGAGATCACCGAATCCGCGCTGAATCACGCACGCGAGCTGCTGCGCAGCAGTAATTAGCCTTCCCCTTGAGGGGAAGGTGGCTCGGCAAAGCCGAGTCGGATGAGGTGTTTATTCAAATTGTCATTGCGAAGCCCTTTAGGGCTGTGGCAATCTCAACCGTTTTAAAATGGAATAATACCCCGCGGATTGCCGCGAAAGTGCCCAAAGGGGATGGCAAAGGAGTACCCCATGAAGAAATGGATCACCCAAAAATTGAATAAAGACAACGCGGTATCCGTTTCTCAACGGTACGATCTGCCGATGCTGATCGCGATGCTGCTCGATATCCGCGGTATCACGCAGGAGCAGGAGATCATCGATTTTCTCTCCGAAGAGACGCTGACCGCCTCTCCCTTTGAGATCCGCGATATGGATAAAGCGGTCGAGCGCATCCGTCGCGCGATCGAGGACGGCGAGCGTATCTGCGTCTACGGTGATTTTGACGCCGACGGCGTTACCTCCACCGCATTATTGTACTCCTATCTGTCCGATATCGGAGCCGATGTGATGTACTATATCCCCTCGCGTGAGACTGAGGGCTACGGCATGAACATGGATGCGGTCTCCAAGCTCTACGAAAGCGGCGTCAAGCTGATCGTTACCGTCGATAACGGTATCGCCGCCGCGGACGAGATCGCATACGCCAAGTCCCTCGGGATCGACACCGTTGTCACCGACCACCACGCCGTACCCGAGGTGATCCCCGATGCGGTCGCGGTCGTCGATCTCCACCGTGCCGATTGTAATAGTTCTTTTAAAGAATTATCTGGCGTCGGCGTCGCCTTTAAGCTGGTACAGGCAATCGAGGGCGAATATGCCGACGCAGACGCACTTCTCGAAAACTACTCAGACCTTGCCGCGATCGGCACCGTCGGCGATATCGTCCCCCTCAGGGGCGAAAACCGCGTGCTGGTCAAAAACGGTCTGATGCATATCAATAACGGCGACCGTATCGGTATCGCCGCTTTGTCCGCAGAGGCGGGGCTCTCCGGCAAGCAGATCTCAGCGGGCAATCTCAGCTTCACCCTTGTGCCGCGCATCAACGCCGGCGGGCGGCTCGGACTGTCAAAGAAATCCGTTTCCATGCTGCTCACGGAGGATGAAGAATACGCGGCGGATATCGCCGCCGAGCTGTCCTCGGATAATGTCGAGCGGCAGCAGCTCGAGCGCGAGATCCTGTCCGATATCGACGATCTGATCCGGGAGGATCCCTCTATCGTCAATAACCGCGTGATCGTGGTGTACGGCGAAGGCTGGCATAAGGGCGTGATCGGTATCGTAGCGTCACGCGTCAAAGAGGTCTATTCCAAGCCCGCCATCGTCATTACGCTGGACGGCGAGGTGTGTCGCGCCTCGGGTCGTTCCGTCAGCGGCTTTTCGCTGATAGACGCGGTGTTTGCCTGTTCCGATTATCTTGTACAGTGCGGCGGGCATCCGATGGCTGTCGGCTTCGGCGTCACGCGCGAGAATATCGAGCCGTTTATCGAGGCGATCAACGACTACGCGGCTCGGCATCCCGCGCCCGCACCGGCGCTGCAGCTTGACTGCAAGCTCAATCCCGCACAGCTGAGCGTTTCGATGGCGGCTGATCTTCGGATGCTGGAGCCCTACGGCGCGGGCAATCCGACGCCGCTGTTCGGCTTGTATAATATGACCATCCGCGATATCCGCGAGATCGGCGGCGGCAAGCATCTGCGTCTGACCCTCGCCCGCGGCGAGTCGACGGTCGTTGCGATGCGCTTTTCCACTACGCTCAAAGAATTTCCGTATACCGTCGACGATGTTGTCGATTTGGCGGTTACTTTGGACGTCAATGTATATAATCATACCGAGAGTCTGTCCGTGTTTATCCGCGATATTCGTTTCTCGGGCGTTGATGAAGAGGATTATATTTCTACAAAAGAAATATTCGAAGGCCGCGGCGACCGTATCCCCGGCGCCGCTGTCGCGTCCATCATCCCCGACCGTGAGGAGTTCGCAGTCGTGTACCGCTTTCTGAGGGCGAACGGAGGCTATCGCTTTTCGCTCGATATCCTGCTCTACCGGCTTAGCTGCGGGATCTCCTACGGAAAGCTGAGGGTGATCCTCGAGTGCATGAACGAGCTGGGGCTGATCCGGATCTATGAAGGGATGTATTCCTGCAAAATCGAATTGTGTCAGGTCGACCGAAAGGTCAATCTGAACGATTCTCTGATCATACAAAAGCTGAGGGAGGTAAGCGAGAATGAATGACGTTGTTCATTATCAGGATTTTGACGAATTACTGCGATTGATGGACAAAAGTCCTGTCAAATACAATAAGCGCAAAATCAAAAAAGCATATGAGTTTGCCAATATCGCGCACGGCGACCAGCGGCGTGTCAGCGGCGTTCCGTTTATTCTGCACCCCACCTCTGTCGCGTGTATCCTTGCCGAAATGGGCATGGATACCGATTCTATCGTTTCGGCGCTGCTGCACGATACCGTCGAGGATACGGAGACGACCCTCGATGACGTCGAGGCGAATTTCGGCGAGGACGTCGCAAAGCTGGTCGACGGTTTGACAAAGATCAGCAAGATCAAATACACCGACCGCGAGGAACAGCAGGCGGAGAATGTCCGCAAGATGCTGATCGCGATGTCCAACGATATCCGCGTCATCATCGTCAAGCTCGCCGACCGTCTGCATAATATGCGCACCATCGAGTGCATCAACGAGCAGAAGCGACGCGATAAGGCGCTCGAGTGCATGGAGGTCTATGCGCCGATCGCGCACCGCCTCGGCATGAAGGCGATCAAAGAGGAGCTGGAGGATCTCTCCATGCGTTATCTCGATCCGGTCGCCTATGAAGAGATCGAAAACGAACTGGCGCTGTATGAGGATCGGCGCAATACCTTTATCGAAGAGATCAAAAAGAAGATCCTTGATAAGATCGGCAATTCCATCCCTCATGTCACCATTTCCGGCCGCGTCAAATCGATCGTTTCCATCTATCGCAAGACCATCATGCAGGGCAAGGAGATGAACCAGATCTTCGACGTCTTTGCGGTCCGCGTGATCGTCAATACCGTTGCCGACTGCTACAACGTGCTCGGCGTCGTCCACGATATCTTCACCCCGCTGACCAGCCGCTTCAAGGATTATATCTCGACCCCGAAGTCCAATATGTATCAAAGTCTGCATACCACCGTTATCGATAAAAACGGCGTACCCTTCGAGGTGCAGATCCGCACCTACGAGATGCATCAGACGGCTGAATACGGTATCGCGGCGCACTGGCGCTATAAGCTGAAGATGAAGGGCAAAAAGATGGATTCACTCGACGAAAACCTCGCGTGGATCCGTCAGACCCTCGAGACGCAAAACGACGCGGACGATTCCACCGATATCGTCAAGACCATCAAATATGACTTGAGCTCTAACGAGGTCTATGTCTTTACCCCCAAGGGCGACGTGATCCAGCTGCCGTACGGCGCGACGGTCATCGATATGGCATATTCGATCCATTCCGGCGTCGGCAATCGAATGATCGGCGCTAAGGCGAATAACCGTATCGTTCCGATCGATTATCAGGTCAAAAACGGCGATATCATCGAGATATTGACCCAGAAGGAGGGTACCGGCGGCCCCAAGCGCGATTGGCTGAAGATCGTCAAGACCAATTCCGCGCGTACCAAGATCCGCCAGTGGTTCAAAAAAGAGCGCCGCGAGGAAAATATCATCGAAGGCAAGCTGCAGTTCGACCATGAGCTGAAAAAAGCAGGTATGCAGTTTGCGGAGGACGACCTCGACGTATGCCTGCAGCCGATCTATCAGCGCCACCACTGCAACTCGCTCGACGATTTCTACGCGGCGATCGGCTACGGCGGTATCCAGCTGTGGAAGATCATGCCCCGCGTCAAGGAGATCTATACCAAGCAGTACAAAAAGACGCCCGAGGAACCGAAGCCGATCACCGAGGATCGTCTGCCGAAGCGCAGACGCAAGGTCGGCTCCGGCGTCATCGTCGAGGGCATCGAGGACTGCCTGATCAAATTTGCCCGCTGCTGCAATCCGCTGCCGGGCGACGATATCATCGGCTTTATCACACGCGGCTTCGGCGTATCCGTTCATAAGCGGGATTGCACCAACGTTCCCGAAAACCTGAATGAGTGCGAAGAGCCAGAGCGCTGGGTACAGGCGCATTGGGAGGAAGAGATCCACGAGAGCTTCCTCAGCACGCTCGAGATCGTCTGCAACGACCGCACCGGTTTTCTTGCCGACGTTACCAAGGAGCTCTCCAATATGCGCATCTTTATCACGATGCTCAATACTCGCGAGCTGAAGGATAATCAGGCGATGGTCACCGTGACCATCGAGATCAATAATATGGATCATCTGCGCACGGTCATGGCGCATCTCGCCAATATCAACGGCATCGTGTCGATCAAAAGAGTATAATAAGAGAGAAAAACATGAAGGCTGTATTACAACGTGTCAAAAACGCATCCGTTACCGTAGAGGGACAGACGATCTCAGAGATAGGGCAGGGGCTTTTGGTGCTGCTCGGCGTCGCCGACGGCGATACCGAGCGCGACGCCGACGTCCTAGCGGCTAAGATCGCCAACCTGCGGATCTTCAGCGACGCGGATGATAAGATGAATCTTTCTCTGCTGACCGTCGGCGGCGAGATGCTTGTCGTGTCCCAGTTTACCCTGTGCGCCAACTGCGTCAAGGGCAGACGTCCCGATTTCTTTGCGGCGGCTAAGCCGGACGAAGCGGAGCGATTGTATTTATATTTCTGTGAAAGAATTAAAAGCGAGGGCGTTGCATCCGTCAAAACCGGCGAGTTCGGCGCGGATATGCAGGTAGAACTGCTCAACGACGGCCCCGTTACCATCATCATTGATTCGGGAGAATTGAAGAAATGATCAAGATCTATCACTTTACGGTCGGCATGATTTCGACCAACTGTTATCTGATCGAGGACGAGGCGACCGGCGCGCTGGCGGTCATCGATCCCGGCGACGATTGCCCCGCGCTGTACGATCAGATCGATAAAATGGGCGGCAAGCTCGACTATGTCCTCCTGACCCACGGCCACTACGACCATATCATCGGCGTAGCGGGTCTGTGCGCGCGCTATCATCCGACCGTCTGCGCCTGTGAGGACGAGATGGAGCTGCTCCAAAACGGACTGTATAACCGTACCTCCGTCCATAATATCCGCATGAATTCCTTCAACGTCGACCGCCTGCTCAAGGACGGCGATAAGATCATGCTCGGCGAAAGCGAGCTGACCTTTATCCATACGCCGGGTCATACCGCCGGCAGCGGCTGCTATCTGGTCGACGATCTGATGTTTTCCGGCGATACGATCTTTTGCGAGAGCATCGGCAGGACCGATTTTGAGACCTCCGATCACCGTGCGATGATGCAGTCGGTCGATCGCGTCAAAAGCCTCGATATCGACTACAATATCTTCCCGGGACACGGAATGTTCTCCACCCTGGAGCACGAGAGAAAATACAATCCGTTTATGCAGTAGCATCGGCTCCCTTTGTGACAAAATAGACTAAGGGATTATAGTATCGGGTGCGGGCTGAGCCCGCCCTTAACCCTTCATTTTTCACCATTCACCATTCACTATATTATGAATCTATATATCCATAACCACAAATATCATTATGAGATGGAAAACCTGACGCGCGCGTTTTACTTTGCCGACGACGTCAAGGTGATCCATGAATATGACGAACCGAAGGAGCCGTATATCCTGACCTCTGTAGCCGCGTGTGTGTCGGTCGAGGCGCGGATAAACGGCTTTGTTGACGTACAGTGCGCGCCGATCGGCGGCGACGACGAGCTGACGATGGCGCGGCTGCTGTACGCCGTATTGTCAAGAGCGACCGGACGCGAGCTGCCGTGGGGCATCCTCACCGGCGTGCGTCCCGTCAAGCTGTTTTCAACGCTTGTTCAGCAGGATGGGGAAGAGGCGGCAAAGCATTATTTTCGCGATACCCTGCTGGTCAGCGAAGAAAAAACCGCGCTTGCCGCACAGGTCGCCGCCAATCAGCACGCGATCATTGCGCGCTCCGGCAAACGCTCTTTTTCGCTTTATGTGTCGATCCCGTTCTGCCCGACGCGCTGCAATTACTGTTCCTTTGTCAGCCAGTCGATCGAAAAGGCTAAAAAGCTGATCGACGACTATCTTCCGCTGCTGCTCTATGAGATTAGCTATACCGCAGATCTGGCTAAAGATCTGGATCTGCGCCTTGAATCCGTCTATATCGGCGGCGGCACGCCCACTACCTTATCGGCGGAACAGCTCGACGCGCTGCTCACTGAGATCGAGACGGATTTCGATTTGACCCGCTGTGCCGAGTTCACGGTCGAGGCAGGCCGTCCCGATACTGTCACGCGCGAAAAGCTCTTTGCGCTCAAGCGCCACGCCGTCACCCGCATCTCGATCAACCCCCAGACCTTTTCCGACGCTGTGCTGGAGACGATCGGCAGAAAGCATACAGCACAGCAAACCCTCGACGCCTTCCGGCTTGCCCGCGAGCTGGGCTTTGATAACATCAACATGGATTTGATCGCGGGGCTGACCTCGGATACCCCCGAGAGCTTTCGCCGTACCATTGATACCGTACGCGCGCTCGATCCCGAGAGCGTCACGGTACATACCCTTGCCGTCAAACGCTCCGCGCGTGTCAATGCCGCCGACGCGACCCGCGAGCACGGCTATACCGCCGAAATGCTCGATTATGCCGCGCGCGAATTGACCGACGGCGGCTGGCAGCCCTACTACCTCTACCGCCAGTCCAAGATGCTCTCTAATCTTGAGAACGTCGGTTGGGCAAAGCCCGGCTGTTTCAGCCCCTACAACGTCTACATTATGGAGGAGACCCACTCCATCCTTGCCTGCGGCGCGGGTGCGGTCACCAAGCTGCGCGATACCGCCTCCAATCATCTGGAACGCATATTCAATTTCAAGTTCCCGTATGAATATATCAGCCGTTTTGACGAGCTGATCGCCCGCAAAGACCGCGTCAAAACCTTTTATGAGGAATACAACGGCTGAAAATGGCTTGAATACAGGAAAAATCTACAAATAATCACTTTATTTCCGCTTTTGTTTCAACACATAACCAATTGAATTCATCGGTTTGATGTGATACAATCCTTTAAGATGGATTAACTGATCACTGATCACTGACCACTGATCACTTAAAAAATTAACTTGGAGCGTATTTGAATGAATAAGGACAGTTTTGAGAAAAATACGTCAAAAACCTTTGTCAAGGGCGCGATGATCATGACCGTCAGTATGATCGTGGTCAAGCTGTTGGGAATGTTCTACAAGATATTCCTCTATCGGATGTACGCGGCGTACGACGACCTCGCCGGCGTGTCGATGGGTACGATCGGT
Organism: uncultured Ruminococcus sp.; assembly: GCA_902779225.1. Lineage (GTDB taxonomy): Bacteria > Bacillota > Clostridia > Oscillospirales > Acutalibacteraceae > Ruminococcoides. The sequence goes on from CACZAW010000028.1 coordinate 10,183, forward strand.
TCGGGCATTCTGGGCAACGCGTATGAGGTCTATACGCCCTTGTTCGCCTTGGCGACAGCAGGATTTCCGATCGCGGTGTCGCGACTGATCGCCGAGAGCGTCGCCCAAAAGCGCTACCGTGACGTTGCTGTTATCTATAAAACCTCTAAGAAATTCTATATCGGCATGGGCGTCGCGTGCTTTGCTTTGATGATCGGCATCAGCTTTGTCTATGTTCAGATCATCAACCAGCCGCTTGCCCTGTGGTCGATGATGACGCTTGCGCCGTCCGTAATGTTCGGCTGTCTGGTGTCCATCTATCGCGGCTATTATGAGGGTCAGCGCAATATGTTCCCATCCGCCTGCAGCGAGGTCATCGAGATGCTCGTCAAGGTGGTCAGCGGCTTGCTGATGGGCTACCTCGTGATGAAATTCGGCATGGACGAATTCATGGCGAGCGAGACCGTTTTCGGTCAAACCTTTGCAACCAAAAAAGCTGCGATGGAAACGCTGTGCTCCTATTCCGTAGCGGCGGCGATCGCCGGTATCGCGCTTGGCTCGCTGGTGTCGTTTTTGTTCCTGCGCATCTATTACATGAAGCACAAGTTCACCGTTCCGGCGGAAATGATGCAGGATTCGATCGATGCGCGCACCCAGAAAGAGACCTTCAAGATCCTGATCAAAACCGCGATCCCGATCATCATCTCCGCGTTTATTATGAATATTTCCACCACGATCGACGCAGTCGTGATCCAGAATGTGTTGTATAATACCTGCCGGAACAACGGCGACGCACTGCTCGCTCAGTTCGATCCGAGCTATACGGAAGAGCTCAGGCAGATGATCTATCCCGCCGGCGGCGGAGATATCTCATTCCATACATCCTTATGGGGCTGCTTCTCGATCGCGCTTCCGCTGATGCAGCTGGTCACGACCGTGACGCAGGTATTCGGAACCTCGGCGCTGCCGAACGTTACCGCCGCCTATGCGTCCGGCGATAAAAACGAGCTTCGCCAGAGCATCAATACGGTCTTAAAGCTCACGATGATGTTCACCCTGCCTGCGGGACTGTCGATGTTTGCGGTATCCAAGCCGATCATCACCCTGCTGTACGGCGGCGGCTTTGAGGCGGAGGTCGCGTCCTCGATCCTCAGCATCATGGGCTTCTCGTGTATCGTAGTCGCGGCGTCGACCCCGATCATGAGTATGCTGCAGAGCCTCGGTAAGGTGCATCTGCCGCTGATCCTCTGCTCGATTGCCATGGTCATCAAGATCGCCACCAACTACCTGTTTGTCAGCATGGTCGAGCTCAACGTCACCGGCGCGGCAGTCGGCTCGCTGGTTGCGTTCACCTTTGTATTCATCGTCGGTATGTTCCTACTCATCAAGCACGCTAAGGTCAGACCCGACTTCATCAATACGATGCTCAAGCCCCTGATCGCCGCAGTCATCTGCGCTGCCGTGGTCTTCGGCGTATATCGCCTGTGCAGTATGTTTGCCGGCAACATGGTCTCCCTGATCATCTCCATCATCGTCGCGGTGATTGTATATATCCTCGCACTGATGCTGCTCAGGACTTTCAGCAAAGAAGAGCTTTATATGCTGCCAAAAGGTAAAAATATTGTAACAATCCTTGCAAAACTCCATCTAATCAGGTAATATATACGATATAAGTGGATTTTTGCGGTTTTTTCGGAGGATATAATGGATTTTCAGTACAAGGAAACATATACTATTTCCGATTTACTGGTGATCATGAAGCTGCTCCGTGCTCCCGACGGCTGCCCTTGGGATAGGGTACAGACTCACGAGAGTATCCGCCAGAACTTCATCGAAGAGACCTACGAGGTCGTCGAGGCGATCGACAAAGCCGACTATGATCTCATGCGAGAGGAGCTCGGCGACGTTTTGATGCAGGTGATCTTCCATTCTGTCATGGAGGAAGAGGCAGGTCGCTTCACCTTTGACGATGTATGTGACGAGGTGTGCAAAAAGCTCATCATCCGCCATCCTCATGTGTTCGGCAATGTGAATGCCGAGACCCCCGACGAGGTGCTGCGCAACTGGGACGCCATCAAAATGCAGACCAAATCGCAGAAAAAGGTCGCCGATTCGGTCGACGACGTAGCAAAATCACTTCCCGCTCTCATGCGCGCTCAAAAGGTGCAGAAGCGCTCGGCGAAGTCCGGTATGGACTTCAAGGACGCCGAGGACGCCGCCCGGAAGATTCCGGAGGAGCTCGGCGAGCTGCGTGAGGCGGTTGCCGCCGACGATAAGGACAGGCTGACCGAGGAATTGGGTGACCTTTTGTTCAGCGCCGTTAACGTCGCACGCTTTGTCGGCGTCGACGCAGAGGAAGCCCTTACCAAATCTACCGATAAATTCTCCCGCCGTTTTCGTATGGTCGAAGACCTTGCCGCAGAGCGAGGAATCGATATGAAAACCGCTCCCATGTCATTAATTGATTCCCTTTGGGAAGAAATTAAATAAACTACGGCTCAAACCTATAGCCGAATATAATTTTTGGAGGAAACTAAAATGAAAAAGACAGAACTCATCGCTGCTGTTGCCGAGAAGGCAGGCATCTCTAAGAAGGACGCTGAGGCTGCTGTAGCCGCTACCTTCGACACCATCGTTGATACCATCGCTGCCGGCGACAAGATCCAGATCGTTGGCTTCGGTACCTTCGAGAGAAGAGACAGAAATGCTCGTACAGGCGTAGATCCCAGAACCAACGCCAAGATCGAGATTCCCGCTTCCAAGGTTCCCGCTTTCAAGGCAGGCAAGGCTTTCAAGGAAGCTGTCAACAAGTAATTAACCCTATGCGCATGAAGCCGACAGGAGACTGTCGGCTTCTTTTCGTTATCGGGATCAGAGCAGATGATACATACTTATTCAGCCGATTATTATATATGCATAAAAGAACACGGCTGGGTTTGGTGATGTTTCTTCATAAGACACTGGATTTTTTGTTTGCTTTATGCTATGCTAATATTTAATAGGTGCTGTATATTCGCATTCCTGAATAGGTTATGAGCATAAATAATGTGAAGGACGGTCATACCGACAAGTTTAAAAAGAAGGATATCATGAATAGAATAATCTTGAAAAAATCAATCTTATTGATTATGGCGGCGCTGCTGATCATGGCTGTGGTTGCCGCCTGCGGTTCCGACGAAGATAAAGAGGATAGTAAATCCGCTTCAAAAACCGCCGAGACCGCAGCGCCATCCGTAATAGACGACATTCCCTTGGAGGAGGGCGAGCTGCCGGTCATCGGCGAGGCGGAAAACAACGGAAAGAAATCCGATTCGGATAAAAGCAGCTCTGACAAATCCGACGGCTCAAAAGACTCCGGCGGTAACGCTTCTTCCTCAGTCGATCAGCAAAGCGGCGGATCGGGCAGCGATTCCGAGAAGGATTCCGGCAACGACAAAAACAAGCAGCAGGGAGGTCAGTCCTCCTCTTCAAAGCCGGAAAACACGAAAGAAACTACCGCTCCTGCACAGTCGGGACAGAAGCCTTCCTCCGGTACCAAAAAGCCCGCTGCGTCCGAGATCCCGACCATGCCCTATGATGAGAACGAATTGCCGTTTGTTCCGGCATAATGACGAGGTGAAAAATGAAAAAAGCATTGGTAATTGTATTAGCAACTCTTTTGCTGGCCTATGCGATGACGGTCATTGCCTACGCAGATACCTCTTCACAACCCGCTTCCGGCGGATCCTATATGCGCGGCGACGCTGACGGCGACGGTCATATCACCGTCCTCGACGCGACAAAGATCCAGCGTGTTATTGCCGTGCTTGATACGGATGACGACGGCATGGTCTCACTGCGCAGCGCAGTGACCGGCGATTCCCTGAATATCATGGACGCGACGGCGATCCAGCGTGTTCTGGCAGGCTTTAGTAACACTTACGGTATCGGAATCGTGGTGGATCCTTCGAGCGATCCGACGGACGCGACGACAGCTCCCACTACTCAGTCTCCGACCCGCGATCCGTACGAGCTGCCCTTTGTGCCCGTGTCATAATATCGCAACAGCATATTGTATCGAACACCTTTGCGTATACCTCATAGTATACACAGGGGTGTTTTTATGTTGTGTAAGCCGAAAATCACTCCGAGGCGCCGCAGACTGCGCCGCGCGGTCTGTCTGCTGCTCGCGGGGACGCTGATCCTGTCCGCGTTTCTGGAATTCGCCGTCAAGCGACAGCTCTCCGATGTGATCGCCGCCGGGATGAAAACCGTTGCACAGCAGTCGATGAACGAAGCGGTGTCGCGTTATCTTGCCGATCATCCCGAGGCGGGGGAGGGGCTGACCCGACCGCGCTATGACGACAGCGGTGCGGTGACCTCGATCCTATCCGATCCCGCCGCGATCAATCGGCTGAAAGCGAACGTCGCGCTGTTGTCGCAGCAGCTCATCGACGACCGCTGTGCGGATGAGGGCGTGACCGTCCCCCTGGGCAGCTTCTCGGGCTTTGTTCTGCTCGCCGACGTCGGACCCGATATCCGTCTGGATATCGACAGCCGCTGTACCGCCTCCTGCTCGCTGCGCAGCGCCTTTGATTCCGCAGGAATGAACCAGACGCTCCATCATGTGATCCTGACGATCGAGGCAGATATCGTCGTCTACAATCCCATCAAGCTCAGTAGTACAATCCATACCTCCGCCGATTTTGAGATCGCCCAGACCGTTATCGTCGGGGATGCTCCGTCCTATGGCGGCTATTTTCCGTATCAGGGTCAATAATCCTCTGTGATCAACAATATTTTGCGATAAAGAACTTGAAAATGCTTATATCTTGTGTTATAATCATCTGGATAATGGGAAAATGGGATATTATGGAGGATTGTATCTTGGCTGAGCAGGTTACGATGAACAATACCCAAAGTGAATATCTGGATCTGATCGCCGAGCTGATGTCGATCCGCAAGCGCGGCGACGTCCCTAAGGCATTTATCCGCACCTACGGCTGTCAGCAGAACGTCGCCGACAGCGAGCGCATCAAAGGAATGCTCAAAGCCGCGGGATACGCCTTCACCGATACGCCCGACGACGCGGATTTTATCCTGTTCAACACCTGTGCCGTGCGTGAGCACGCCGAGGACAGAGTGTTCGGCAACGTCGGCGCGCTGAAAAACCTCAAGCGCAAGCACCCCTCCATCCTGATCGCCCTGTGCGGCTGTATGATGGAGCAGGAGCATATCGCCAACCGTATCCGCGACAGCTTTCCGTTTGTCGGATTGGTATTCGGCACCCACTGTCTGCACGAGTTCCCCGAACTGCTGTACAAAAGCCTTGTCGACGGCACCCGCGTCTTTGTCCGCGATAACGACGACAGGCTGGTGCATGAGGGGATCCCCGTCGCGCGCGACGGAAAGATCAAGGGTTGGCTGCCGATCATGTACGGCTGTGATAATTTCTGCACCTACTGCATCGTTCCGTATGTACGCGGACGCGAGCGTAGCCGCGAGCCTCAGATCATTCTCGCCGAGGCGCGCGAGATGATCGATCAGGGCTACAAGGATATCACCCTGCTCGGGCAGAACGTCAATTCCTACGGAAAGGGGCTCGATCCGCGACCGACCTTTGCGGGACTGATTCGCGAGATCGACCGGATCCACGGCGACTACTGGCTCCGCTTTATGACCTCCCATCCGAAGGATTGCACCCGCGAGCTGATTGATACCATCGCCGACAGCGAGCATATCTCGCTGCATCTGCATCTGCCGTTCCAGTCCGGATCCGACAGGGTGCTCAAAGAGATGAACCGCCACTATACCCGCGAGAAGTATCTCGATATCGTCAATTACGCAAAGTCGCGGATCCCGAATGTGTCGCTGACCTCCGACGTCATCGTCGGTTTTCCCGGCGAGACCTACGAGGATTTTCAAGAGACTTTGTCTTTGATCCGCGAGGTCGGTTTTACCTCGCTGTTCACATTTATTTATTCACCGCGCAAGGGAACTCCCGCCGCCGCGATGGACAACCCCGTATCCGATGAGGAAAAGGGGAGATGGTTCCGCGAGCTGCTCGATGTGCAGGAGGAGATCGCCGCCGAACGCTGCGCTTCGATGGTCGGCGCGGTCGAAAAGGTGCTGGTCGAGGAAAAGGCAAAGACAGAAGGCCGCCTCTGCGGCAGAACGTCCGGCAATATCATCGTCGAATTCTCCGGCGACGACAGCCTGATCGGCACATTCCGGAATATCCGCATCACCGAAGCCCGCAACTGGATCCTCCGCGGCGAGCTGTCGGAATAACGAAAAATATAAAATAAAGGAAGGTATATCATTATGGAAAACGCAGTAAAAATCGCCCGTCAACTCGGACACGCTATTCAGGAAGCAGACTTTTACAAAAAACTCAACGCCGCTAAGGAAAAGGCGGATGCAGACGAGACCCTGCAGGCATTGATCGCGCTGTTCAATTCCAAGCGCGTCGCCATCAACAACGAGGCTTGCAAGCAGGATCGCGATGAAGAAGCGCTCAAGACTCTTAATGAAGAGATGCGCACCGTCTATTCTCAGATCATGTCCAACGAGAACATGGCGGCTTACAATACCGCCAAGCAGTCCTTTGATTCTTCTCTCCAGCGCCTTGTCACGATCGTGACCAATTCCGCCGAGGGCGAGGATCCCGACACCACCGACTTCGATCCGTCCTGCACCCACGACTGCTCCACCTGCGGCGGCTGCCACTAAGCGGCGTAAACGCCGCAGTATTATCAATTGTCATTGCGAGGGCTTTAGCCCGTGGCAATCTCAACCGATTAATAACGTTGGTTAAATCAATCACAAGCAAAAATATTTATTTGAGACTAAGCAGCATAAACACCGTAGCATTATCTAATTGTCATTGCGAGGGCTTTAGCCCGTGGCAATCTCAACCGATTAATAACGTTGGTTAAATCAAACGCAAGCAAAGATATTTATTTGAGGCAAGCAGCATAAACACCGTAGCATTATCTAATTGT